>NZ_BAAALT010000079.1:0-25388 GCF_039528515.1 Luedemannella flava | reverse complement strand
CGGCCGGTCCGACGACGGCCGGTCCGACGACGGCCGGTCCGACGACGGCCGGTCCGACGACGGCCGGTCCGACGACGGCCGGTCCGACGACGGCGGGGCCGCCGACCTCCGCCTACCCGACGACAAACGGTCCGGGCGAGGTCTGCACGGCCACGTACTCGATGGTGAACTCGTGGCCGGGCGGCTTCCAGGGCGGCGTCACCGTCAAGGCGGGCGTCGCGGCGATGACCGGCTGGACCGTGCGGCTCACGTTCGCCAACGGTCAGACGGTCACCCAGGTCTGGAACGGTGTCGCCAGCGGCACGTCCTCGCCGGTGACCGTGCGCAACGCCTCGTACAACGGCACCCTCGGCGCCGGCGCGTCGACGACGTTCGGGTTCCTGGGTACGTGGAACGGCACGAACTCAGCGCCGACGGTGACCTGCTCCGGCCCGTAGAGCCTCGTGCGGAGGACAACGGCCCGGCAGCCGGAAGGCTGCCGGGCCGTTCGCTTCGTTGAAAACGGGTCAGCTGGAGCTGATGGAGTAGCTGTTGTCGGTGAAGGCGGCCGAACCGTTCGTGCCGCTGATCTCGAAGCCGAACTGCACCTCGCCGAGGGTGACGTCGCCCCACCAGCCCTGGGTCCGCAGCCAGTTGTTGATCGCGCGGATGTCGACGGTGCCGGAGTTGGTGTTCGACGTCCGCAGGAACGAGAACACCGCGTTGGCGCCGTTGTTACCCCGGTAGACGTTCCACGTGTGGCCGCCGACGCTGACGTTGCGGAAGTTGGGCACGGCGCCGTTGGCGTCGTACGACTCGGCGATCGGGCCGACCGCGCCGTTGTAGTTCACCCACAACATGACCTCGTACGCCCAGTTGTTCGCCCAGATGTCGTACGAGGTGGCGTAGTTGCCGCTGCCCGGCACGCTCACGTTGAACGTGCTGGTCAGCGAGTTGAACGAACTGATGGCGCGGTTGTACGAGCCGTTCACGGTGTGCGGGTAGGACTTCACGCCCGACGTCATCGGGTGGTTGGCGATGACGCCCCAGTTCTGCGGGCTGCGCGCCCACGCGGTCTGCGAGCCTGCGCCGGAGCCCCAGATGTTGTTGTAGACCGTCCAGCCGTTGCTCTGGTATGTGTCCCACTGGCCCGACGCGACCCACACCGCGTCCGACGGGACGCCGGTGCCGCCCGTGGTCGTCGGCGGCCGCGTCGTGGTGACCGGCGCCCGGGTGGTCGTTGTCGGCGGCCGGGTGGTGGCCGGCGGGCGGGTGGTGGTCGCCGGCGCCCGCGTGGTGGTGGCCGGCGCGGCCGTGGTGGAGACGCTGCCCGTGCAGGCGGTGCCGTTGAGGGTGAAGCTCGTCGGCACCGGGTTGCTGCTGGTCCACGCGCCGTTGAAGCCGAACGAGGTGCTCGCGTTCGTCGCGAGGGACCCGTTGTAGCTCACGTTCTTCGCGGTGACCTGCGCGCCGCTCTGCGTGACGGTGGCGTTCCACGCCTGGGTGATCGTCTGCCCGGAGGCGAACGACCAGACGAGCGTCCACGACGAGAGGGCGTCGCCGATGTTGGTGATGGTGACGTTCGCGCCGAACCCGCCGGGCCACGAGGCGCTGATCGCGTAGTTGACGCGGCATCCGGCGGCGGCGGACGCGGGCAGCGCCGCGACGATGCTGCCGCCGACGGCGACCGCGAGGGCCGCCGCGCCTGCCACGATGGCAGGAGTTCGTCTTCGCATGACTGTGCCCTTCCACGAGGGTCTGGTTGCCACGGGTTTCGCTCGGCTCGGCGGGAGCTCGAGGGGACCATTGGGGACGGACCCGGGACAATGCCGATCGACGTTTGTCGTATCGATAAACTTAAGACTCGCCGGTCGCCAGGTCAACCGACCTCCTGCTGTGGCCCTCGGCGCCCACGGCCACCCGACCCGTCGGCCTGATCCGCCTCGATGGCGCGGGCCAGGGGCTTCACGCAGCGTGATGATCTCGGCGACCCGCCGACCACCCCTCACCCACTTTGCTCTGCTTCCCTATGGGAATCACCACGCAGCGTGACGGCCGTTGTTGAAGCCCTGTCGCGGATGCCCAGATCAAGGCCCGATTCCTATGAGGAAGCAGAGCAAAGTGGGGGAAGGGGAGTGTGGCACGGGGCGAAACCCATTACCCTCAGCAATCTCACCCAACGTGACCGATCTGCGCGTAGGCCTGGCAGGCCCATCGCGCGGTCGCCGCCGCGCGGTCAAGCGCCGGTAAGCGTGCCGCCGCATCATTCGCATGGGTAGCGACGGGGCCGCGCACCCCGGCAGGGCGTCCGCACCATCTCCCACGGCGGCCGTAGCCCGGCGCGGAGATGGTGACCGGCCGGGGCCCGCCGGTCAACATCTCTCCCCCGTTGCGCCGCCGTCCGGCGTTACGCCGGTCGATGAGATCCAGGGTCCCTTGTGGCAGTAGTGCCCGGCGTTGTGGAATCGTTGTGGCCCGTGGCGGACTTCCGGTTGCTGGGCGCGGTGGAGATCTGGGCCGCCGGCCAGCCCATCGACGCGGGCCAGCCGCGGCAACGGGCCGTGCTCGCCGCGCTGCTGGTCGACGCCGGACAGGTCGTCACCGTGGGCGAGCTGGCCGACCGGGTGTGGGGCAAGCAGCCACCGCGCGAGGCCGCCGGCACCCTGCGCGCCCACGTCGCCCGCATCCGGCGCACGCTGGAGCGGGCCGAGACTCTCGACGGCGACCACGTCCGGCTCACCCACACCCCCGGCGGGTACGTGCTGCACGTCGAGCCCGACCGGGTGGACCTGCACCGGTTCCGGCGGCTGGCCGGACAGGCCCGCCAGCCCACGCATCCGGAGGAGCAGCGGACCGCGTGGCTGCGCGAGGCGGTGGGCCTGTGGCGCGGGCAGCCGCTGACCGGACTCGCCGGCGAGTGGGCCGGCCGGATGCGGCAGAGCTGGGACCGTGAGTGGCTCGACGCGGTCGTCGCCTGGGCGAACGCGGAGCTGGCGGTCGGCAACGCGGGCGCAGCGCTGGGCACGCTGACCGAGCTGGCCGACCGGCATCCCCTGGTCGAGTCCCTGGCGGCGGCGCTGATGCGGACCCTGTGCGCGGTGGGCCGCCCCGCCGATGCCCTCGAGCAGTACGCGGCGACGCGGCAGCGGCTCGTCGACGAGCTGGGCGTGGACCCGGGCGCCGAGCTGCAGGCCCTGCACCAGGCCATCCTGCGCGGGGACGCGGTGCTGCCCGGCGGCCCGGCCGCGACCCGCCCGCCGACGGTCGCGTCGGTCGTGCCGGCGCAACTGCCCGGCGACGTGGCCGCCTTCGCCGGGCGCGTGGACCACCTCGCCCACCTAGACAAGCTGCTGTCCGCCTCCGCGTCCGCGCCGCCGAGGGCCGTCGTGATCTCGGCGGTGTCCGGCACGGCCGGCATCGGCAAGACCACCCTCGCCGTGCACTGGGCGCACCGCACCGCCGACACCTTCCCCGACGGGCAGCTGTACGTGAACCTGCGCGGCTTCGATCCGGGCGGCGAGGTAACCACCCCGAACGAGGCGATCCGCGGGTTCCTCGACGCGCTCGGCGTACCGTCCGAGCGCGTCCCGCCGGACCTGTCCGCGCAGGTCGCGCTCTACCGCAGCCTGATGGCCGGCCGGCGGATGCTCGTCCTGCTCGACAACGCGCGCGACGCCGCGCAGGTGCGCCCGCTGCTGCCGGCCACGCCCGGGACGCTGGCGCTGATCACCAGCCGCAACCAGCTCACGCCGCTAGCCGCCGTCGAGGGCGCGACCCTGCTGACGCTCGACGCGCTGTCGGAGTCGGAGGCCCGCGAGCTGCTCGCCGCCCGGCTCGGCGACGACCGGCTGGCCGCCGAGCCCGACGCCACCGACCGGATCCTGCGCGGGTGCGCGGGCCTGCCCCTGGCGCTGAGCATCGCGGCGGCGCGCGCCCAGCAGAGCGGCTTCCCGCTGGCCGCCCTCGCGGCCGAGCTCGACTCCGCCGCCGACCGGCTCGACGCGCTCGACGCCGGGGACCCGGCGACGCAGGTGCGGACCGTGTTCTCGTGGTCGTACGCGACCCTGTCGCCGGACGCGGCCCGGCTGTTCCGGCTGCTGGGCCTCGACCCCGGGCCGGACATCTCCGCAGCCGCGGCCGCCGGCCTCGCCGGCCGGGACGCGGGCCGGCTGCTCACCGAGCTGACCCGCGCGAGCCTGCTCATCGAGCACGCCCCGGGCCGGTACACGATGCACGACCTGCTGCGCGCGTACGCGGCCGACCTGGCGGGCGAACAGGACACGTCCGAGGAGCGCCGGGCCGCCACGCGGCGCCTGCTCGACCACTACGCGCACACGGCGCACGCGGCCAGCCGGGTGCTGTACCCGCACCGCGACCCCGTCCTGATTCCGATGGACGAGCCGGCGAAGGACAGCCGGCCCGTCGACCTGGCCGACCGGGCCGCGGCGACCGCCTGGCTGGCGGCCGAGCATCCTGTCCTGCTCGGCGCGATCCGGTACGCCGTCGGCGACGGGTTCGACCGGCACGCGTGGTGGCTGGCCTGGGCGCTGGACACGTTCCTCTACCGCCAGGGGCACTGGCACGAGCTCGCCGAGGCGTGGGAGGCGGCCCTGCGCGCCGCCCGCTGGCTCGCCAACTCGGCCGCCGAGGCGTACGCGTACCACCGGCGGGCCCGCCCCGAGACGCGGTTCGGTCGCTACGACGAGGCGCGCGTGCGCGTACAACAGGCATTGTCTCTGTATGTGACGGGCGGGGACCTGATCGGGCAGGCCGACGCGCACCACAGCCTGGCCACGATCTGGGAGCTGGAGGGCGACTTCGCCGCGGCGCTCGACCATGTGCAGCAGTCGGCGGGGCTGTACGGGGCGGCCGGGCACCGTCGCGGCCAGGCGGTGTCGCTGGCCAACGTCGGCTGGTTCCAGGCCCGGCTCGGCGACCTCGACCCGGCCCTGGACAGCTCCACCCGGGCGCGTGAGCTGCTGCGCGCGCTCGGCGACCGCACGGGCGAGGCGGGCACGCTGCTGAGCCTCGGGTACATCCACGACAAGCGCGGGCGGCATGCCGAGGCGGCCGAGGTCCTCGCCGAGGCGGTCGACGTCTACCGCGAGCTGGGCGACCGGTACTACGAGGCGACGGCCTCCGCGCGGCTGGGCGACAGCTACCTCGCCGCCGGGGACGCGACGGCGGGCCGGGACGCGCTGCGCGCGGCGCTGCGCATCTTCACCGACCTGGGGCAGAGCGAGGCCGAGGCGATCCGCGAAAAGCTGCGCGGCTAGTCGAAGGCGCGGTCCGGGTCGTAGGTCAGGTTCGCCCCGGTCGCGGGGTCGAACACGTGCATGCGGTCCGGGTCGAGCCACAGGCTCGCCTCGCTGTCGGAGCGGATCCGGCTGTCCAGGCTCAGCGCGATGACCAACTGGGTGCGCATCTGCTCGCTGTCGAGCTCGCGTTGCAGCGTGCGGAGCCGCTCGGTGATCTCCCGGGGCGCCTCGTAGGGCACGTACGCGTAGAGCTGGCTGCCGAGCCACTCGGTGACGTCGACGTGGGCCGTGAAGTTGAAGCCGCGACCGCGCTCGAACGGTGCCAGCAGGGTGGCGTCCGCGAAGAACTCGGGGCGCAGGCCGAGCAGCACCGGGTCGCGGTCGCCGACGCGCCGCACCCGGTCGCTGGTCACCCGCATCGTGCCCAGCGGCGTCTCCACCCGCCCACCGCTGATCCGCCCGGGGACGAAGTTCATCGGCGGTGAGCCGATGAACCCGGCCACGAACAGGTTGACGGGCTCCTCGTAGAGCTGGTGGGCGGTGCCGACCTGTTGGAGCTCGCCCTTGCGCAGCACCGCGATCCGGTCACCGAGCGTCATCGCCTCGGTCTGGTCGTGGGTGACGTAGACGGTGGTGGTGCCGAGGCGCCGCTGCAGGCGGGCGATCTCGGTGCGCATCTGGCCGCGCAGCTTGGCGTCGAGGTTGGACAGCGGCTCGTCGAAGAGGAACGCGTCGGCGTCGCGGACGATCGCGCGGCCCATGGCGACCCGCTGGCGCTGGCCGCCGGACAGGTTGGCCGGCTTGCGGTCCAGGTTCTCCGTCAGCTCCAGGACCGCCGCGACCTCGGTGACCTTGGCCTTGACCTCGTCGTCGCGCACCTTCTTCAGGCGCAGCGGGAAGGCGATGTTCTCGAACACCGTCAGGTGGGGGTACAGGGCGTAGTTCTGGAACACCATGGACAGGTTGCGGTCGCGGGGCGCCTTGTCGTTGACCCGCTGCTCGCCGATGACCATCTCGCCGGAGGTGATGTCCTCCAACCCGACGATCATGCGCAGCAGCGTCGACTTGCCGCAGCCCGACGGGCCGACCAGGATCACGAACTCGCCGTCGGCGATGTCGAGGCTGACGTCGCGGACCGCCTGGTACCCGTCGTCGTAGCGCTTGACGATGTTCCGCATGCTGATGGCCGCCATCCGTGCCCCCTGTTCAGCCCTTGACGGCGCCGGCCGTCAGGCCGGCCATGATCCGGCGCTGGAAGACCAGTACGAGGATCACGACCGGGATGGTGACCACCACGGAGGCGGCCATGATGGCGGTGATCGGCGACTGGAACTGCGAGGCCCCCGTGAAGAACGACAGCGCGGCGGGCACCGTGCGGGCCCGGTCGGTCGACGTCAACGAGATCGCCAGCAGGAACTCGTTCCAGCAGAAGAAGAAGGTCAGGATGGCGGTGGTGAACACGCCCGGCGCCGCGAGCGGCACGATCACCTTGCGGAACGCCTGCCAGCCGGTGGCCCCGTCGACCTGCGCCGCCTGCTCCATCTCCCACGGGATCTGCCGGAAGAACGCGGACATGGTCCAGATCGACATCGGCAGCGCGAAGGTGAGGTCCGGGATGATCAGGCCGAGCCAGGTGTCGTAGATGCCCAGCGTCCGCCACATGTTGAACAGCGGGCCGACGAGCGCGGCCTGCGGGAACATCGCGATGGCCAGGGCAGTGGAGAGCAGCACCTTCTTGCCGGGGAACTCCATCCGCGCGATCGCGTACGCCGCGAACATGGCGACGGTGACCGACAGCGCGGTCGCGATCAGCGAGATGCCGATGGAGTTGCGCAGCGCGGCGGTGAACATCGGGTCGTCCAGCACCGTGGAGTAGTTGGCCCACGTCCACTCCGTCGGGAAGAACCCGGGCTCCTCGCCGCGGAACGTCGACGGGTCCTTGAACGACAGCGACAGCATCCATACCAGCGGGAACAGCGCCCACGCGAGGATGGCGAGGCCGGCGAACGTCCACCCGTTCCGGCCCTTCACTTCCCGCCCCTGACCTGCGACAGGTCCGTGCGCAGGACCTTGATGAACACCACCGCGATGAGTACGACGGTGAGGAACAGCAGCACGGACACCGACGACCCGACGCCCAGGTTCAGCAGCGTCACGTTCTGCCGGTAGGCCAGGAAGGACAGCGTCTCGGTGTTGTTCGCGCCGGCGGTCATGATGAACGGGTTGTCGAAGATCCGCCACGCGTCGAGGGTGCGGAACAGCAGCGCGACCATGATCGCGGCCTTCATGTTGGGCAGCGTCACCCGGGTCAGCCGCTGCCACGCCGTGGCGCCGTCCACCTTGGCCGCCTCCTCCAGCTCGAAGGGCACCTGGACGAGGCCGGCCAGCAGGAGCAGCGAGATGAACGGGGTTGTCTTCCAGATCTCCGACAGGATGATCACGAAGAGGGCGGACCCGCGCTGGCCGAACCAGTTGAAGTCGCCCAGGCCCAGCCACACGTTGACGAAGCCGGAGTCGAGCTGGAAGGCGTAGCGCCAGATGTACGCCGAGGCGACGGTGATGATCCCGTACGGGATGAGGATGCCGGTGCGCACCAGCGACCGGCCGTGGATGATCCGGTACATCACGAACGCGAACGCGAGCCCCAGGACGAGCTCCGCGGCCACGCTGATGACCGTGATGAACAGGGTCGTGCCGAAGTCCGTCCACCACAGCGGGTCGGTCAGCACGGTCGCGTAGTTGCGCAGCCCGACGAACGCCTTGCCGGCCGGGTCGGTGAGCCGGTAGTTGTACAGGGACAGCACGACCGCGTAGAGCAGCGGGTACGCGGTGACGAACACCATGACGACGAACGCCGGGGCGGCCAGGGTGAGCCCGAGCCGACGCTCGTGGCGGGTCCGGTCCGACCGGCGCTCGGTCACAGCGCCCTCGCTTCGCCCGGTCACAGCAGCCGCCGGCCCTGCAGCACGTCGCTCATGAAGCGTGCGGTCTCCTCCGGCGTCTCGGGCGCGCGTACGTTCGCCGGCGGGTGCCAGGTGCGCTGCACCGAGGTGGAGACGTCGTTGTAGTACGGCGTGATCGGCCGTGGGCCGCCCTCGTTGAGGGACGTGCGGATCAGGTCGGCCATCGGGTACGCCGCGACCACCCTCGGGTCGTCGTACGCGGCGCCCCGGGCGGCCGGGTTGCCGGCGTCGAGCATGTAGTCGATGGTGCTGCGCAGCGACGTCGCGCAGGTGACCAGGTCCAGAGCGTACTCGGGGTGTTCGGTGTAGGCGCCGATGGCGAGGTTGATCCCGCCCAGGGGTGGCCTGCTCTCCACGCCGGGCCGGACCGCGGGGAACCTGGCCCAGCCGATGTCGTCCACGACGGACTGTCGGATCGCGCCCGTCTTCACGTCGTCCTTCGCGCCGGCGTAGACGTACGGCCAGTTGACCATGAAGCCGCCGGTGGTGGACTGGAAGGCGGAGCGCGACTCCTCCTCGCCCGCGTTGGACATCGCCGGTGGGGCCGCCGCCGAGCGGGCGAGGCCGCCCACGATGTCGGCGGCCTCGTTGCCGGCCGGGGAGTCGATGGCGGGCGTGGCGTCCTTGCCGGCCTGCACGTTGGTGATGATCTGACCGCCGGCCGACACGACCAGCGCGTTGATCCACACCATGTAGCCCTCGTAGCGGTTGGCCTGCACCGCGACGGTCCTGTGCGTGCGCTCCGCCGCCTTGATCATCGTTTCCCAGGTGAAGGCGGTGGAGGTCGGGTCGACGTTCGCGGCGGCGACGACCGACCTGCGGAACCAGAGCAGTTGCGTGTTGGCCGTGAAGGGCGCGGCGTACAGCCTGCCCTTCCAGTACGCGGTGGTCCTCGGGCCGTCGAGGACGCCGTCGGTCACGACCTTCGCGTCCTGTCCGGTGAACTCCCGCAGGAACCCGGCGTTGGCGAACTCGGCGATGAAGGGCGGGTCCAGGCTCATCACGTCGATCGAACTGTCCTTGGCCGCGAGCCGGCGGACGAGCTGTTCGCGCTGCTGGGAGGCGTCGTTGGGCAGCGTCTGGATGGCGACCCGGTAGGCGTTGCCGGCGTTGGTGGCGCACTTCTGCGCCAACCGGGACTGGCCCCCGTTGTCCGGGTTGATGTACCAGTTGATCACCGGCGGGCCGCTGTCCCCGGCGCACGCCGCGAGCGAGGCGCACACCGCGAGCGCAGCGCACCCGAGCAGCACCTTCGACCTCATACCGTGACATTAATGGTGCTGATGTCCTTTATGTGGCGAATCAGGCCTTTGGTCGGGCGCGGACGTGGATCCGCTCTCCCTGCGGACCGTAGAGGTTGAGCACCTCGGCCGGCTCCGGGCCGGGGTTGGCGACGCAGTGCGGCACGCGGGTGTCGAACTCGGCGACCTCGCCCGGGCCGAGGACGATGTCGTGCTCGCCGAGCAGCAGCCGGATGCGCCCCGACAGGACGTACAGCCACTCGTACCCCTCGTGGGTCTTCAGCTCGGAGGGCTCGCGCGGCGGGATGATCTGCTTGTACGCCTGCACGCCGCCCGGCCGGCGGCTCAGCGGCAGGAACGTGGAGTCGCCCCGCTTGATCGGGCGGGGATGGATGCGCGGGTCGCCGGTGGCGGGCGCGTCGACCAGCTCGTCCAGGGTCACCTGGTACGCCCGGGCGAGCGGCAGCAGCAGCTCCAGGGTCGGCCGGCGCTGGCCCGACTCAAGACGGGACAGCGTGCTCACGGAGATGCCGGTGGTGTCGGCGAGGTCGGTGAGGGTGATGTCGCGTTCCCGGCGCAGCTCGCGCAGCCGCGGGCCGACGCCGGCCAGATCGTCGTTTGCCATATTGGCAACATAACTTGCCGGTTCGTGGATCGGCCAGGCACGGTGGAAACATGAGCGAGCAGATGTATGACGTGGTGGTGGTCGGTGGCGGCGCGGCCGGGCTGAGCGGCGCGGTGGCGCTGGCACGGTCGCGGCGGTCGGTCCTGGTGATCGACGACGGGCAGCCGCGCAACGCGCCCGCCGGGCACGTGCACAACTTCCTGACCCGCGACGGCACGCCGCCCGCCGACCTGCTGGCCGCCGGCCGGGCGGAGGTTCTCTCCTACGGCGGCGCTTTCCTCGACGGGCGCGCGGTCTCGGCTGTGCGTTCCGACCGGGGGTTCACCGTCACGCTCGCCGACGGCGGCACCGTCGCGGCGCGCCGGCTGCTCGTCACGACCGGGCTGGTCGACGAGCTGCCCGACGTGCCGGGCCTCGCCGAGCGCTGGGGCAGCGACGTGCTGCACTGCCCCTACTGCCACGGGTGGGAGCACCGCGACGAGCGCGTCGGCGTCATCGGGTCGATCCACCAGGCGCGGCTCTGGCGCCAGCTCACCCCGCACGTGTTCCTCCTGCTCAACGGCGACGCGGCGCCCGACGACGAGACCACCGAGGCCCTCGCGGCGCGCGCGGTCGCCGTGGTCCCCGACCGGATCTCGTCCCTTGTCGTCGAGTCGGAGAAGCTTTCGGGAGTACGCCTCGACGGCGGCGCGGTCGTCGCGCTCGACGCGCTCGTCGTGGCGCCACGCTTCGTGGCGCGGTCGGCGGTCCTCGCCGGCCTCGGCCTCGAACCCGAGGAACTGGTGGTCGACGGCCGGGTCGTGGGCAGCCGGATCCCGTCCGGGATGGGCGGCGCGACCGCCGTGCCGGGCGTCTGGGTGGCCGGCAACATCACCGACCTGATGGGCACGGTGATCTCCTCGGCCGCCGCCGGCACCCTGGCCGGCGCCGCCATCAACGGCGACCTGGTCGCCGAGGAGACCGACGTCGCGGTCTTCGAGTACCGGCACCGGATCCACACGATGTTCGAGCAGGAGGGGTGGGAGGAGCGTTACCGCGCCAAGCCGACCATCTGGAGCGGCAACCCGAACCCGCAGCTCGTGGCGGAGGTCGCGGACCTGGCGCCGGGGCGGGCGCTCGACGTCGGCTGCGGCGAGGGCGCCGATGCCGCCTGGCTGGCCGCGCGCGGCTGGCGGGTGACCGGCGTGGACATCTCGACGGTCGCGTTGGACCGGGCCCGCGCGCACGTGGACTCGGCGGGCCTGGCGGACCGCATCGAGCTCGTCCACGCCGACCTGCGCGTCACCCCGCCGGAGCCCGGCGCGTACGACCTGGTCTCCGCGCAGTTCATGCACCTGCCCCCGGGCCCGCGCCGGGAGCTGTACGCCCAGCTCGCGTCGGCGGTCGCACCGGGCGGCACGCTGCTCATCGTCGGCCACGACCCGACCGACCTGCACACGAGCGTCCACCGGGCCCACTTCCCGGACATGATGTTCACAGTGGACGAGGTGGCGTCCGCGCTCGACCGGTCTGACTGGGACGTGACGGTCGCCGAGTCCCGCCCCCGCGCGACAAAGGACCCCGAGGGCCGCGACATCACCATCCACGACGCGGTCGTGGTGGCGCGACGCAGGCCGGCGTAGCTTGGCAGTGGCGGCCCGTCGGTTGTAGTGGCCGGCGGTCCGCCGTCCTGACCGCTACCAGGGGACGGACCGCGATGACCGGATCCGCTGCCGACGCCACGATCGGCGACCGGCTGCAGGCACTGCGGCACAGCCGTGGGCTCACTCAGGAGCGGCTCGCGGAGGCGTGCGGGGTGTCCGTCGAAACCATCCGCAAGCTGGAGCGCAACGAACGCACCACGGCCCGGGTGTCGACCCTCCACAAGCTTGCCGCCGGGCTCGGGGTCGCGACATCGGCGCTGTTCGGGACGTCGGCACGACCGCTCGCACTGCGCGAGGTCGACGACGATGACCTCGCGTTGATCGAGATCCGGCGGGTGCTCAGCCCGGTTCGGGGCCTCGCCGGCGTGCTGGCCGGGCCTGAGGTTCACCCGCCGACGCTGAGCGACCTGCGGAACAGCATCCATGCGGTCGATGGCGCCTACCACCGCGATGACTATGCCACCGCGCTCACCGGAATGCCGCTGCTGCTCGCCGAGGCCGACGCCGCGGTCGCGGCCGACCGCACACCAGCGGCGTTGCGGCTGCAGTCGCAGGCATACCAGTTGGCTGGCGACATGCTTGCAGCTACGGAAGTTCGACCTGGCACATCAGGCGCCGGAACAACCGCGACGACCGGGCCCGCGAACTCCTTGACGCCGCGGCCGCGGCAGCTGTGCGGGTGTCCGGCGCCGACGGGCCGGTCTTCTCTCCTGGCCCAGCGACGGTCGGCACATTCAACGAGGCGACGGTGGCGATGAAGCGAGTGGAGACCGCGGTGGTATGCGGCGACACCGGCCAGGCGCTCGCCCTCGCCCGGACGGTTCCGGCAGGCGCCCGGACCACCAGCAACAACCGCAACCGCCACCTGCTCGACGTGGCGTTCGCGCAGGTGGACACCCGGCGCTACACCGAGGCCACACAGACGCTGACGACCGTTCTGCGCGCCGCGCCGCTGTGGTTGCGGCATCAGCGCCTCGCCCGCGACATCGTGGCATCGCTCGTCGCGCTGCGACGCCGGGCGATCTCACGCGAGCTGACAGACCTCACCCGGATCACCGGCGTCGACCTCTGACCCGCGACTGGTACGGGGTGTACCAGTCATAGGTATGAGCTGCGGAAAGTGGTACACCACGCGCCTTCTACCCGATGGTCACCGTACGTAGCGTCCCGTGTACGGGTGCGGCGGTCGGATGTCCCAGCGGGCCTGGCCGCCGCGCCCAGCCACGGACAGAGGGAGCCGCGCATGCTGGTCATCAGGTTCGACCCCGACAACCCGCCGGCCCACAAACGGCTAGCCGGGCGCCGGTCGGTCGATGACGGCCAGACCAGATACGTCACGGGCGGCATCGCATCACGCCGCGCCGTATTCCACCAGTTCAGCCCGGCGAAGCCCGGCCCCGAGGTGGTTGCTGCCCGTCCTGATACATAGTGCCGAGAACAGGACGACAATATCGACTGGTCGCGATGGTCCCGCCTACGGTCGCAGCACGTCAACCAGACCGGAGGCCCGTCATGCAGGTCAATCCCCTCGCCAATTGCACTGTTCTCGACCTACCCGTCTGCGCAACCGAGTTCCTCAACCCCAACACCAACCCGTTCGGGTCGCAGGTCTTCCCCGGCCCGCACCGGCCCTGGGAGGACATCGCCTGGTTCCACGGCACCAACCCCGTGGCCGCCGCGAGCATCGCCACCGCCCGCGCCTTCGACCCCGCGGAGACCGGCGGCACCGGCAAGAGCTACGGGCCCGGCACCTACTTCGCCGTCAACCAGTGCCGAGCGGCCAACTACGGCGAGTACGTATTCCGGGTGAACCTGACCGGGAAGAACCTCCTACATGTCACGGGCATCTCGAGCATCTCCCGGGATACCGTCGCTGCCCGCATTCCCAGTCTCAGGGCGAGCGAGCGGCAGTCGCTGTCGGAGGAACTGCGTACCTCGACCTCGCACAACATGGCGCATGTGGTCGCGGAGTGGGCGCAGCGGAACGGATACGAAGGACTGTTCCTGCTCGAGATCGAAGAGGTGTGTGTCGCGACGGTGTTCACCAGCGTCGCCGCTCCGAGCGATCCCATCCGGCGGCGGGAGAAGTGCCCCAAGAACCACAAGAAGGAGATCCAGATCCAGTGATATCGCCGTCACGCGGCACGGTGGTCGAGATCATCGTTTCGTGTACCAGGGTGTAGCCCAGCTCCACTCCGGTACACGAAATCGCGATCAACGAGCGTGCACCCTGCATTTTTGCCCACCAAACGCCGATCAAGAGCCAGGTACAGCGCCTCCCGACCAGCCAACCGTGGGAGCTGCCACCTCGCCTTCGAGACAGGCCTCAGAGCCGCAGGGCCGGCCAGTCGAGGACGCCGTCGCCGAGGGCGGCGACCGCGCCGACCAGGCCGAGCCGGCGTGCCCGGACGGCCGGGTCGTCGGCCATGACCAGGATGTCGTCAAAGAACGCGTCGACCGCCGCCGGCAACTCGTCGGCGTCGACCTCCACCAGCTCGGCGATGCCCGCGTCGGCGGGCAGCCGCGCGGCGGCCGTCACGACGGTCTCGTGCAGGCGTCGCTCGGCCGGTTCGGTCAGCACACCGGGCTCGTAGGCCGCGCCGGACGTGGCGATCCGGCGGGCCCGCTGCAGGGCGGCGGCGAGCCGGCGGAAGTCGGAGCTGTCGGCGGTCTCGTTCAGCTGCGCCAGGACCCGGTCGGCGGTGCTCGGCCGGGCGGCGTGGACGAGGACGGCGCGCACCCGGTCGACCGGGTGGCCCTCGTCCAGGAGCTGCTGTTCGAGCCGGCGCGTGACGAACTCGACGACGGCGTCGACCGTCCCCTCGGCGACGGCGACCGGCTGGCGCGCGGCGGCGGCCGCGAACGCGTCACGCAGGGAGACCGCGGCGAGCGCCGGCACGCCACGGTGGATCGCTACCGCGCCGACGGCCGCGCGCCGCAACGCGAACGGGTCGCTGCTGCCGGTCGGCAGGCCCACGGTCGCGGCGAGGCCGACGAGCGCGTCCGCTCTGTCCGCGAGCGCGAGCAGCGCGCCCGCCGTGGACGCGGGGAGCTCGTCGCCGGCCTGGCGCGGCAGCTCGGCCTCGAACACCGCCCGCGCGACCTCGGCGGACTCGCCGCCGTGTCGCGCGTAGTCGCGGCCGATGACGCCGGCGAGGCCGGTCATCTCCGTCACCAGCTGCGAACCGAGGTCGAACTTCACGAGCTCCGCAGCCCGCTCCAGCGTCCGCCGCTCAACCTCATCCAGGGGTACGCCGTGGGCGAGGCGCAGCGCGAGCGCGCCGGTCCGGTCGGCCCGGTCGGCCATGGAGCCGAGCCGGTCGGTGAACGTGAGCCGGTGCAGTCGCCCGCGCATCGCGTCGACCGGGGTGGTCCGGTCGGTCCGGTAGAAGAACGCCGCGTCCTCGAACCGCGCCCGCAGCACGGCCTCGTTGCCGGCGCGCACGGTCGCGGGGTCGATCGCGCCGTTGGCGATGACGACGAAGTGCGGCAGCAGCGCGCCCGCCGCGTCCCGGACGGGCAGGTAGCGCTGGTGCTTGCGCATCACCGTGGTGAGCACGGCGTCCGGCAGGCTCAGGTAGCCGGCGTCGAAGGCGCCCACGATGGCGCTCGGGCCCTCGACCAGGAAAGCGATCTGGTCGAGCAGGCCCGCCTCGCCGTCGACGTCGAGCCGGCCGCCCACGGTGGCGGCGGCCGCCCGCGCGGCCGCCACGATGGTCTGTCGTCGTTCGGCCTCGTCGAGCATGATGCCCGCGTCCGCCAGCGTCGGCAGGTAGGCGTCGGCTGAGGCGACGGCGAGGACCGGCTGCTCGGCGTTGCGGTGCACGCGGACCCGACGGTCGGCCCGCAGGGTCGAGGCGGTCACCGGGACCACCTGGTCGCCCCACAATGCGACCAGGGAGCGGATCGGGCGGGTGAACGCCAGTTCGGGGTCGTTCCAGCGCATGTTCTTCGCCGAGCGCAGACCGCCGACCACAGTGGACAGCGCCTCGGCCAGGGCCACGACGGCGGGCCGGCCCGGCTCCTCCCGCTCGACGCAGAGGTACTCCACATCGTCGACCGTGACGGTGCTCAGGTCAGCCGCGTTCGCGCCGTTGGAGCGGGCGAAACCGAGCGCGGCGGGCGTGGGCCCGCCGTCGGTGAACGCGACGGACAGACGCGGGCCGCGTACCGTCCGGACCGCGTCGGCCTCCCGGGCCGCCACGTCGGTGACGATCGCGGCCACGCGGCGCGGCGTGGCGTGCACCCGCACCTCGCCGTACGCGAGGCGGCCGGACTCCAGCCGGGCGCGCAGGGCCTCCTCGACCTGCCGACGCGCGTCGCGGGCCTCGCCGGGTGGCATCTCCTCGACGCCGATCTCGAAGACCAGCGTCTGCGGGCCGGTGGTCGCGGCGGGTGCCGGCTCGGCCGGCTCGGGTGTGCCCGGCGCGGCGACCTGGCCGAGCGGGAAGCCCTCCTTCTCGCGTGCCTTGATCCACAGTTTGGCCACGGCGTTGGACAGCCGCCGCATCCGGGCGAACTCGCTGGCCCGGTCGGCCGTGGAGACGGCGCCGCGGGCGTCGAGCACGTTGAACGCGTGGGACATCTTCAGCACGAACGCGTGGGCCGGCACCGGCAGCTCGGCGTCGATCATGCGCTGCGCCTCGGCCGCGTACGCCGCGAGCAGGTCGCGGTTGGTGGGCACGTCGGCGTCGTCGAGGTAGTACCGCGACAGCTCGTACTCGGCCTGGCCGAAGACCTCGCCGTAGGAGACGCCGGGGGCGTACTCGATGTCCTTGAAATGGCGGACACCCTGCAGCGCCATGAGGATGCGCTCCATGCCGTAGGTGATCTCCACGGACACGGGGCTGAGCGCGATACCGCCGGCCTGCTGGAAGTACGTGAACTGGGTGATCTCCAGGCCGTCGAGCCAGACCTCCCAGCCCAGGCCCCACGCGCCGAGCGCCGGGGAGGCCCAGTTGTCCTCGACGAACCGCACGTCGTGCCGGGTGGTGTCGATGCCCAGCGCGGCCAGCGAGCCGAGGTACAGCTCCTGCGCGTCGCCCGGTTCGGGCTTGAGGATCACCTGGTACTGGGTGTGGCACTGGATGCGGTTGGGGTTCTGGCCGTAGCGGGCGTCGTCGGGGCGCACGGACGGCTCGACGTAGGCGACCCGCCACGGCTCCGGGCCGAGCACGCGCAGCGCGGTGGCCGGGTTGAGGGTGCCCGCGCCGACCTCGGTGTTCATCGGCTGGACGGTCAGGCAGCCCAGTCCGCCCCAATAGGCGGAGAGCCGGTTCAGAGCGTCCTGCATGGTCAGGTCGGTCACGGTTATCACCTCGGTTCGCCAACGCGGGGAAGCGGTCGAGGTCACGGTACGGGGAGGACCGCCACGCTTCCTTCACATTTTCGCGGTTGCGAGGGTCGATACCTAGAACTACTATGCATCACAACGTTAGGTATGAGTGAAGGGGGTCCCGTGAAGGTCACCAAGGATCTCGTGGCGGCCTCTGCGACACCGATGGTGCTGGGCATCCTGGCCGAGGGGCAGAGCTACGGCTACGCCATCCTCCGGCGGATCTACGACCTGTCCGGAGGGGAACTGGACTGGACCGAAGGGCTGCTCTACCCGCTGCTGCACCGGCTCGAACGCCTCGGCTACGTCGAGGCGAGCTGGCAGGCGGTCGCGGGGGAGCGTCGGCGCAAGTACTACACCATCACCAAGGACGGCTTGGCCGAGCTGGCCGAGCAGCGCCGTCAGTGGGACACGGTCGTGGACGCGCTCAAGGAGATCTGGCTGGGCGACCCCAACACCCGGCCGCTGATATCGATTCCGCTGGGAGGCATGGCATGACGGCGCCGGAAGAACCGGACGAACTGGAAGCCCAGTTCGCGCAGTGGCGTCAGTATGTGAAGGGGCGTCGGGAGCTGGCCGCGACCGACGCGGAGGAGTTGGAGGACCACCTCCGGGGCTCCGTCGACGAGCTGATCGCCGTCGGCCTGCGGCCCGACGAGGCGTTCCTGGTCGCGGTCAAGCGGATGGGCAGCCTCGACGACCTGTCCCGCGAGTTCGCCCGGGAGCACTCCGAGCGGCTGTGGAAGCAGCTGGTGCTGACCGGCGTGACGGACAGCCCGGCGGCGGCGGACCCCCAGTCGCGGCGCGACCTGCTCGTGATGATCGTCTGCGCGCTCGGCGCGGCGGCGTCCATCAAGATCCCCACGCTGTTCGGGGTGGCGTTCGAGGAGGACGGGCCGTTCTACGCGACGAACCTCAGCCTGTTCGCGCTGCCGTGGCTCGCCGGGTTCCTGGCCTGGCGGCGTCAGGTGAAGCCGGTGATCATGGCCGTGCTCGCCGGGTTGTTCGCCCTGGGCGCCGTGGGCGCCAACATCTACCCACTCGACGAGGACTCGCAGTCGGCGGTGCTGACGGGGATCCACCTGCCCGTCGCCATGTGGCTCGTGGTCGGCGTGGCCTACGTGGCCGATGACCTGCGCTCCTCGCGCAGACGCATGGACTTCATCCGGTTCACCGGCGAGTGGTTCGTGTACATGGTCCTGATCGGCCTCGGCGGCGGCGTACTCATGGGGTTGATGTACGGCACATTCTCCGCGATGGGCCTCGACCCCGAGGTGTTCGTCTCGCAGTGGCTGATGCCGTGCGGCGCCATGGCCGCGGTCGTGGTGGCCGGGTGGCTCGTGGAGGCCAAGCAGAGCGTGGTCGAGAACATCGCCCCCGTGCTCGCGCGGATCTTCACGCCGCTGTTCGCCGGCGTGGTGCTGGCGCTGCTCGTCGCGTTCGCCGCGACCGGCGGCGGCCTCAACCTCGAGCGGGACGAGCTGCTCCTGTTCAACCTGCTGCTGGTCGTCGTCCTGGCGCTGCTGCTCTACACGCTCTCGGCCCGCGACCCGCTCGCGCCGCCCGGGATCTTCGACAAGCTGCAGCTCGGCCTCGTCGGCAGCGCGTTGATCATGGACGCGCTGGTGCTCCTGGAGATCACCGGCCGGATCAGCGAGTACGGTGGGACGCCGAACAAGCTCGCCGCGCTCGGGATGAATGTCATCCTGCTGGCCAACCTGGCCTGGTCGGCGTGGCTGCTGCTGGGCTTCGTCCGCAGGCAGGTGCCGTTCGCGGCCCTCGAGCGCTGGCAGACCGGCTACCTCCCGGTGTACGCCGCGTGGGCCTGGGCCGTGATCCTGATCTTCCCCCCGGTGTTCAACTACCTCTGAGAGGTCCGGCGCGGGGTCCGGGACCGTTCGCCGGTCCCGGACCCCGCGCCGGCAGGTTTTCCGCGCCCGGATTGTGGGCATTGTGCCGACGTGTCGGCTCGATGGCAGTGGGCCACCCTGGCTGTCGTCTGTGCTGCCGGTGCCCTGGCGCCGCAGTCGACCACCGCGCGTGCCGCGGGGGAGACGCTCCGGTCCGCGGGCGAGTGGTTGATCTTCAATGACGAGTTCGACGGGCCGCGCGGAGCGCCGCCCGACCCGCGGCGGTGGACCACCGAGGTCGGCCCGCGCGGCAGGGAGCAGTTGCAGTACTACAAGGACGGGGGCAATGCCTACCTGGACGGGCGCGGTCACCTCGTGATCGAGGCGCGGCGCGAGCCCACCCCGGGGGCGCACTGCCCGGACCCGCCGATGGCCCCGACGGACGAGCGGCTGCCCTGCCGGTACACCTCGGCGCGGTTGACGGGGTTCGAGCCCTTCACCTACGGCCGGGTGGAGGGACGGATCCGGGCGGCGACCGGCTACGGCCTGCTGTCCGCGTTCTGGCTCGCGGCCGCGACGGAGCCCGGGCCGGGCGAGCCGGAGGCCCGGTGCACCGAGCTCGACGTGATGGAGCACATCGGTCGCCAGCCGCGCCGGATCTACGGAACCGTGCACGGCCCCGGCTACTGCGGCGCGGCCGGGGTGAGCATGTACCAGCGCCTCGCCCGACCCGCGTCCGCGGACTTCCACACGTACTCCCTGAAGTGGACGCCCGAGCTGCTGGAGTTCAGCGTCGACGGGGTGATCTACCACGTGCTGAGCCGGCCGGAGGTGGAACGGCGGTGCGGGCCGTGGGCGTTCGACCAGCCGCACGTCGTCGTGGTGAACCTGATCGTGGGCGGCCTCTGGGGGCGCCCGCCGTTCGCGTCGGCGCGCTTCCCGCGCCGGATGTTCGTCGACTACGTGCGGGTCTACCAGGGCCCGCAGGAGCTGCGACCCCCCGAGGTCCGCCGCCCCGCTTCGATCGGGGGATGCCTGCTGATCCCGGCCGCGGACCGGCGGGCCAGCTGAGGCACCTGTGGGGTGCCGACCCCGGCGGCCGGCACCCCACAGACGTTTGATCACACCTGCTAGCAGCTTGCCGTGGGTGTGTTGTTGTTGCCGTTCTTGTAGACGGTGATGCCGAAGTTGTTGCCGGCGCCGTTCGGCGTGGCGGTCAGCGTGCCCGAGGAGCCCGAGACGCTGGCGTTCCAGCTGCTCTGCAGGGACTGGCCGCTGCCCAGCGCGATCCGGACGGTCCAGCTGCTGGTGCCGCTGACCGCGAAGGTCACGTTGAACCGGTCGGACCACTCCTGGCCGCGGGTGACGCTGACGGAGCAGCTGCTGCCGCCACCGCCCGAGCCCGTGGTCGGCGTGGTGCCGCCACCGCCGGTGCTGCCGTTGGACGGCGCCACCGCGCGACCCGTGCTGGCCGAGATGTGCCCGGTGCACAGGCCCCGGTTACGCAGGTCCTGCAGGATGCCCGGCAGGGCCTGCTGCGTCGCGGCCGGCCAGTCGTGCATGAGGATGATCTGGCCGTTCGTCAGCCGGGAGGCCGCCTGCCGGATCGCGTCGGCGCTGGCGTTGTTCCAGTCGTTCGAGTCGATGTCCCAGATGATCTCGCGCAGGCCGAGCGAGGCCTCGACGTTCTTGAGCGTCTGGTTCGTCTCGCCGTACGGCGGGCGGAACAGCGTCGGCGTGACGCCGGCCGTCTGCTGGATCGCCTGCTGGGTCCGCGAGAGCTGCGACTGGATGTCGGACTGGCTCATGTTGATCAGGTGCGGGTGGTCCCAGCTGTGGTTGCCGATCTGCAGGCCGGCGTTCTTGTAGGCCTGCATGAGCGACGGGTTGTTCGAGGCGTTCGAGCCGGTCGGGAACACCGTGCCGGTCGCGTTGTACTGCCGCAGGGTGTTGACGAGGGTGTTGGTCGTGCCCGTGTTCGGGCCGTCGTCCCAGGTGAGGCCGACGTAGCCGTTGCAGGTGGTGGACCCGCCACCACCCGACCCGGTGGTGGGTGCGGCCGTCGTGGGCGTGGTGCCGCCGCCGCCCGACCCGTTGCAGGTTGCCGTTGGCGTGTTGTTGTTGCCGTTCTTGTAAATGGTGATCCCGAAGGTGTTGCCGCTGCCGTTAGGCGTCGCGGTGAGGGTGCCGGAGGTGCCGGTTACGTTGGCGTTCCAGCTGCTCTGGAGCGACTGGCCGCTGCCCAGCGAGATGCCGACGGTCCACGCGCTGGAGCCGGTGACCGCGAGGCTCACGTTGAAGCGGTCCGACCAGTCCTCGGCGCGCGTGACACTGACCGAGCAGCCGCTGCTGCTGCCGCCGCCGGTGCTGCCGGTGGTGGGGGTGGTGCCGCCGCCGCTGGAGCCGCCGTCGCTGACGGTGATGTTGGAGCTGCCGGAACTCTGGTAGCCCTCGGTCGCCATGATCTGGTAGTCGTGCTGGCCCAGGGTCAGACCGGCGGCGCGCCAGGCGTTGAAGTGGTTGGCGACGGTGATGGTGCCGCCGGTGCGCTTGTTCTGCCGGATGCTCCAGTACTGGTAGAACGTCGCGGTGCCCTGGATGGAGGGCTGGTTGACGCGCTGGGTGCGGTAGAGGTCGTAGGTGCTGCCGTCCGTGGTGACGGAGCCGAACCGCTGGGCGCCGGTGCTGGGGTTGTAGCTACCGAAGTTGTCGACGACGTAGTACTCGACGAGCGGGTTGGTCATCCACCCGTACAGGGCGAGGTAGCCGTTGCCGTTGACGTTGAAGTTGCCGGAGTAGTTGACGACCCGGTTGGACGAGCCGGGTTTCCAGCCCTTACCACCGACGTGGTTGTTGATGTTGCTCCACTGGTAGGAGTAGTTACCGCCGGCACCCAGGTTCATGGTGACGTTGCCGCTGTCCTTCCAGTACGAGAAGAAGTACCCGTTGTGGTAACCCGTCTCGTTGGCGGTGATGGTGCGGTCAGCGTCGGCGTACGCGTTGGTCGCCAGCACCGTGCCGGTGGCGGCGAGCGCGAGGGCGCTGACGCTCGCGATCAGCAGTCTCAGCCGACGGCGTCTGCGGCTCGTCGGAGCGACGGGGACGTTGTCCATGGTCTGCGCTTCCTCCTCAGAAAGCTGGCGCGGCCGTCCGTGGACGGGTTAGGGGGGCGTCCTATCGACAGCCGCGAAAGTTGGGCCATAGCTTTCGGTCGACCCGTTCTCCCTGTCAACGGTCGATTTCCGATGAGGAGGGTCGTGACCAGCGCTGGTTAACCGATCAATCAGCCCGCGACCTGCGGCAGCATGGAAATGATTCGAACTTTCGAAGGAATCGTTGCCAAAGAAAGTCCCGATACATTTCGAGAATCTGCCGAAACCCATCGATGCGACTCGGCTACGGAGCGTGGGCGACTCCCTACGTAGGCGAATAATTACGAAAAGTTTTCTGGTCCATACAGAGATAGATTCACAAGTCTCTTTGGATTGGTTACAGTCTCTGTGGGAGCCGCACGCCAGGACGGGCACCAGCGTGCCTATGAGTACCGACCCTCAGGTGTCGATGTCGCCTGGTCTCCGACGGTCATCGCATCGTCCCGAGCGCAGCGGCGACGTCGCGCATCCACCAGCCTGCTGGAGAGAAAACCAAATGCTTGTTGCCAAGAGAGCCCGACAGATCACGGTTGCCGTCGTGGCCAGCCTGGTCGCCGCGTTCGCCGCGGTCATCCTGACCCCGGCCAGTCCCGCCGCGGCCCACGGATCAGTGACCGACCCGCCGTCGCGTAACTACGGCTGTTGGGAGCGGTGGGGAGCCGACCACCTGAACCCCAACATGGCCAACCTCGACCCGATGTGCTGGCAGGCGTTCCAGGCCAACCCCAACACCATGTGGAACTGGAACGGTCTGTTCAAGGAGAACCTCGCCGGCCAGTTCCAGGCCAACATCCCTGACGGCCAGCTGTGCAGCGGTGGCCGCACCCAGAACGGGCTCTACAACTCGCTCGACACTGTCGGCACGTGGACCGCGAAGTCGATCCCGAACAACTTCACCCTCACCATCAGCGACACGGCCAAGCACGGCGCCGACTACCTGCTGATCTACATCACGAAGCAGGGCTTCGACTCCACGACCCAGCCACTGACCTGGGGCAGTCTCGAGCTCATCCAGCGGACCGGTTCGTACCCGACCACCGGGCTCTACCAGGCCCAGGTCAACGCGGGCAGCCGCACCGGCCGGCACGTCATCTACACGATCTGGCAGGCCAGCCACCTGGACCAGCCGTACTTCATCTGCAGCGACGTCATCTTCGGCGGCGGCGGCACCACGACGACGTCGGTGCCGACCTCCCGGCCGCCGGTGACGACCGGCACGCCGACCTCGCGTCCGGCCGTGACGACCTCCGCCCCCGCCACCACGGGTGGTAGCACCGGTTCCGCCGGCTGCACCGCGACGTACGCGGTGACCAGCCAGTGGAGCAACGGCTTCGGCGCCAACGTGACCGTCAAGGCCGGAAGCTCCCTCATCACGGGCTGGACCGTGAAGTGGACGTGGCCCAGCGGCCAATCGATATCGCAGGGGTGGAACGCCACCGTGACATCGAGCGGATCGGCGGTCACCGCGACCAACGTCAGTTACAACGGCCGTCTCAGCGCCGGCCAGAGTACGAGCTTCGGCTTCAACGGCACGTTCTCCGGAACCAATACCGCACCGACGCTCACCTGCACCGCGACAGTTTGAGATAGGCGGTAACCGTGGGGGTCCGGGCAGCACGCCCGGGCCCCCACGGTCCCTCATTCGTCCTTTAGGCGGCTCACGTGTCAACGTCCACCAGCACAGAAGCGCCCGAGCGGCCGCGGGGCTGGCGCCACCGGATCGCCATGATCGCGGCTCTCGCGCTCACGGCGACGCTCGCCTTCGTCCTCTACCGGTCCTGGGCGAGCACGAGCTCGGAGATGACGCCCGGGCAGGTGCGGGCCGCGGTCGGCACCCAGTTGGTCTCGGCGATGGAGCACGCGACGCCCGCCGACCACGCGGCCCACGGTCACTACGACGTCGGCGGTACGACCAAGGTGCTGTGCACGGTCGAGGTGCTGGGGTACGAGCCCGCCGACGCGACCGACACGCGTCAGGTCACCAGGTCGTACGCCAACCACCAGTGCGCGGTGTCGGACAACGGCCGACCCTGGGAGTACGCGGTGAAGACCTCCGGGCTGCTGATCGCCACGGGGCAACCGCCCGTGGTCCAGGTCGTCGCCGAGGGTGCCGACTACGCCGGTCGGGTGCGCGCGGCGGCCATCCCCGCGCAGTACCTCGACAAGGCGCTGGCGACCAGCATCAGCCAGCAGGCCCTGACCGACCTGCGCGCCCGGTTCGACGTGAGCGTCAAGGAGTTCTGGGCCGCGTTCAAGGCCTCGAACCCGCCTGCGGGCTGAGATATCCCGACGTCATCCGGCCGGGCACCCATGGGGGTGCCCGCTGTGCTGGCTCGGCGCGACGGGACGGGTGCTCAACCCGGCCGTCACCGACGCGGCCGGCTGACCGGCCGCCGCCCGCAGCCGCGTCCGCGCGGCGGTCGGGGCGGCGCCTCGGGGCTGACACCCCGCCGGGGAGCGGGCCTCCGTCCGGGGACCGTCGCGGCCGGAGGCCCGCGTCATGGCACCAGGAGTTGCGCCACGACCAGCACCGCCACGAGGTCGGGCCCGCGGAAGATCCGGCGCAGCAGGTCCACCGGAATGATGCCGAACGGCGTCTCGGCGAACGCGCCGCCGTAGTCCAGCGGTGGCCGGGTCGCCGTCCGATGGGCCGCGACCACCACGCCGGCGATCATGACGTACGTCATCCAGCCCGGCAGGTCCCTGCCGACCGGCGCGGTGGCCAGCCACCAGAGGGCCGCGCCGATCGCGGGCACCACCAGGTGGACCGCGCGCACGGCCGCGTCGCTGCCGCCCAGCGACCGGCGCAGGCCGGGTGAGCGCGTCAGCGTCCGCAGGCCACCGGTGAGCCGCGAGACGGCCAGGTAGGCGCCGATCACCCGCGCGGGCGCGGCGATCGACGGCACCGCCACGGCCACGGCGTACTCCAGCAGGATCAGTCCGGCCCACGTGAGCGGGGCGACCGGATTGCGGTACAGGCGGCGGACCTCGGCCTGCAACAGCGCCCAGGCGCGACCACCACGGAGGAAGCGCCGGCTGCGCACGCGCCCGACCCGGCGCCACCGGCGGCTCTCGACGAGCCCGGTCAGCATGGTCGGGTCGAGCAGTGCCGCCGCGGCGACGGCCGCGCTCGTGAGCTGGGCGCCGCCCGACAGGGACGCCCGGTCGACGCGGCCCAG
Organism: Luedemannella flava; assembly: GCF_039528515.1. Classification (NCBI taxonomy): domain Bacteria; kingdom Bacillati; phylum Actinomycetota; class Actinomycetes; order Micromonosporales; family Micromonosporaceae; genus Luedemannella; species Luedemannella flava. The sequence continues at coordinate 163 of NZ_BAAALT010000079.1, read as the reverse complement.
CGCCCGCACCGCGACAACGCACCCGACGAGCGCCAACGGCGGGCCGACGAGCGCGAGGGCGATCGTCAGCGAGCCCGTCGGTCGGACGAGACCAGCGCCGGCGAAGTGCGCGACGACCGTCGCGACCGCCACGGCCCCGCCGCCGGCCGCGAGGCCGATGCCG
>NZ_BAAALT010000078.1:0-57798 GCF_039528515.1 Luedemannella flava | reverse complement strand
CCGCCCAGCGGTTGCGCGGCGCGGTCGCCGCCCAGCGGTGACGCGGCGCGGTCCCCGCCCGGCGGCGGCTGCCCGGTGGTCGTGCCCGCGCCCGGCCCCGCCCCGGCCCGTTCCCGCAGCTCACTGGAGCGGTCCGCGGCCCACAGGTGGCGGTGCAGGTCGAGCCGGAACCGACGGTCCGGGCGCGGATGCGGATGCAGGCCCACGCCGTCCGTGGGCCGCGCCGCGTCCCAGAGGGCGAGGCTGATCCGCTGGCCCGCGTCCGCCCAGGCGGGCGGCGTGCGGACGACGAGGTGCACCGGGCCGGTGTCGGTGGGATAGCTGGCCAGCGACACCGTCAGCCCAGGGCGGAGCAGCCCGTCCGGGGCGATTCTCGGCAGGTGCCAGCGCAGCAGGTCGGGAGCCAATCGGCGGAGATCGGCGCGGACGTCGTCCGCGAACTCCCGACCGTGTGTCCGCGCGGTGGCGCGCAGGTCCAGGTCCACGTCGACGTGCGCGGCCGCGCACGCCCCGGACCAGTCACCCGCGCAGCGACGGACGGTCGCAGATTCGATCATCGATGGCGGCACGGCGAACTCCCGCACGCGCTGCCAGAACTGAAGTCGGGTATCCCCGGTCGCGGAAAGGAAGCGCATCAGCACTCACCTTTTGCGGACGGGACCCCCGATCTCTTCTCGAAGGTAGGCATCGTCGGCAGCGTACAACGTCGCGCCACGGGTTGTCAGCCCGCGCGCGACGGCCGCCGGCGCGAAAGTTGCTCGATCGCTTGCGATCGATATCGTGGACTGTCCATACTGGCGGCCGTCCGGACATCAACGGCCTTCAATCATCGGGAAGCCGCATGCGACTCACCCCCCGCACGTCCCGCCTCGCCGCGGCGGTCGCCGCCACCGTCGCCGCGGGTGCCGTCATCACGGTCGCCACGTCCGCCGACGCGGCCGCCGGCTGCCGGGTCACCTACAGCGTCACCAGCCAGTGGCCGGGCGGATTCGGCGCGAACATCAACGTCGACAACCTCGGCGACCCGCTCACGAGCTGGAAGCTGACCTGGTCGTTCACCGCCGGGCAGACGGTCCAGCAGCTGTGGAACGGCACGGCCACCCAGTCCGGCGCGCAGGTCAGCGTCGTCAACGCCGCCTGGAACGGCGGCCTCGCCACCGGCGCGCGCGTGTCCGTCGGCTTCAACGGGTCGTGGAACAACGCGTCCAACCCGCTGCCGACCGACTTCGCCCTCAACGGCGTGGTGTGCAACGGTCCGGTGACCACCACGGCCCCCGTCACGAGCCGCGCTGTCACGTCGGCGGCCCCGACGAGCCGCCCGCCGACCAGCGCGGTGGTCACCTCGCGGCCGCCGACGAGCGCCGTGGTCACCAGCGCCGGGCCGACCACCTCGACCACCGGCGTATTCAACCAGGTCAACACGCCCAGCCGCGTCCGCGCCGCCGGCGCCGCCGCGCAGTTCAACTGGCCGGGCGTCTACTTCGAGGGCCGCTTCCGGGGCACCGGGGTCGGGCTGATCCTCAACGACAGCAACAACGACTACGAGGTCCGGATCGACGGCGCGGTCGTCGCCACGATCGTCACCCCGGGCCAGTCCACGTACTGGGTCAACAACCTCAGCAACGCCGAGCACACCGTGCGGCTGGGCAAGCGCACCGAGAGCCCGTGGTCGGTCGGCGAGTTCGGCGGCCTCGTGCCCGCGGCCGGCGGCGCGATCCTCAGCACGCCGGCGGCCCGCACCCGGCAGATCGAGTTCATCGGCGACTCGTGGACGGCCGGCTACGGCAACATGTCCACCACCCGTGACTGCACCAGCAACGGCGGCCTGACCCGCAACTCCAACGCCAACCAGACGTTCGGCGCCATCACCGCGCGGGGCCTGAACGCGGACTACCAGATCCAGGCGTGGTCCGGCCTCGGCATGGTGCGCAACTACGGCGGCCAGAACACCGGCACCCAGTTCCGCGACTACTACGACAAGGACCTGATGGCGCTGTACAACAGCGCGGTCTGGCAGAACCCGGGCACCTGGAAGCCGCAGGTGGTCGTCGTCGGCCTGGGCATCAACGACTTCTCCACCTCGCTGACCGCCGGCGAGAAGTGGGCCACGATGGACGCGCTGGTCGCCGACTACAAGACGGCGTACCTCGCCTTCATCACCAAACTGCGCGCGCAGTACGGCGCGAACACGTACATCATCCTCACCTACCCCGACCTGTCGTACCAGACGACGGCGTTCGCCACGTCCATCCAGTCGATCGTGGCCACGCGCAACGCCGCCGGCGACAGCCGGGTGAAGGCGCTGTACTACGACAACAACGCGCTCGGCCTGGACCTCATGGGCTGCGACTGGCACCCGTCGCAGCACGACGAGCAGCTCCTCGCGAGCACGCTCACCAGCTTCATCGGCACCCTGCCGCTGAGCTGGTAGCACGCGACAGTGGCGGGTCCCGGGGCCGGGACCCGCCACTGTCTAGGCGCCGGAACGTGCGGCGGTAGGTCTCCGGCGGGACGCCGAGCTGCTGGGCGAAGTGCCGACGCAGCGTCGTCGAGGTACCCATGCCGACCCTCGAGTCGACCTGCTCGACGCTCAGTTCCGTCATTTCCAGCAGTTCCTGCGCGCGGCGCACCCGTTGGGTCAGCAGCCAGCGCAGCGGACTCGTCCCCGTGACCGCGCTGAAGTGGCGCGCGAGGTTGCGCTCGCTCATCCCGGCCTCGCGGGCGAGGTCGCGCACCGTCAGCGCGTGGTCCAGGCGCGCCATCGCCCAGCCGATGAGGTCCGCGAGCATGTGGTCCCGGCCGTACTCGACCGCCGCCGGGATGAACTGGGCCTGTCCGCCCGGGCGGTGCGGGGGCACGACCAGCCGGCGGGCCAGCGCGTTGGCGACGGCCGCGCCGTGGTCGGTCCGCACGACGTGCAGGCACAGGTCCAGCCCGGCGGCCTTGCCGGCCGAGGTGAGCACGTCGCCCTCGTCGACGTAGAGGACGTCCACGTCGACCTTCACGGCCGGGTACCGGCGCTGCAGCAGGTCCGCGTGCATCCAGTGGGGGTGGCGCGGCGGCCGTCGAGCAGCCCCGCCTCGGCCAGCACGAACGCGCCTGTGCAGAGGGCGACCATGCGGGCGCCGGCGCGGTGGGCGACGCGGACGGCGTCGATGAGCGCCGGCCGTGATGCGTCGAGGTCGGGCGGCGGCGGGATGATCACCGTGTCGGCCCCGGCCAACCTGTCCAGGCCGTGCGTGGTGCCGGCCCGGAGCCAGTCGCCCACCCGCGCGCCGGCCTCGCCGCAGACGCTGAAGTCGTACCAGCGGTCGTGCCGGACCGGCACCACGTCGGTCACCACCGTCGCCTCCCCGGAACTAGCCTTGCGTGATGTCCATCGAGATCGTGTACGAGACGCATTCGCTGACCGAGGACAACGAGCAGGGCGTCGCGACCGGGTGGCTGCCCGGCCGCCTCTCGGCCAAGGGTCGCGGCCTCGCCGCCCGGATGGGCGACCGGCGCCGCGACGACGGCATCGCCGCGGTGTTCACCTCCGACCTGCGCCGGGCGGTCGAGACCGCCGAGATCGCGTTCGGCGGCACCGGCATCCCGGTGCTGCACGACTGGCGGCTACGGGAGACCGACTTCGGCGACCGCAACGGCACCCCGGCCGCCGCCATCAAGCACGACCGCGAGGAGTACGTCGACCGGCCGTACCCCGGCGGCGAGAGCCACCGGCAGGCGGTGCGCCGCGCGGCCGGCCTGCTCGCCGACCTGCCCACGCGCTGGGCCGGCCGGCGGGTGATGATCATCGGGCATCTCGCCACCTACCGCGCGTTGGAGCACGTCATCCACGGCACCGCGGTCGAGGACCTGGTCGCGGCCACGTTCGAGTGGCGCGAGGACGGCTGGGAGTACATCCTCAACTGACGGCCTGGATCCGCGATCTCGCCTGCTCGATCTGCCCCACGACGGCATGGGCGCCGTGTGCCCGCGCGATGGCGTCCGCCTCGTCGAGGGTCGCCAGGGCGTCGACGGGTCGCCCCTGGGCGGCGGCGATGTAGGCCAGCCCGACCATGTTGGCGGCCACCCCCGGCAGGACGCCGACCTCCCGGCGCAGCTTTGACGACTCCTCCAGGCGCTCGCGCGCCTCGTCCAGGCGGCCCGTCAGGTGCGCCGCGATGCCCAGGTGCCGCAGCGCCCAGGACCGGGTCCGCTTGTCCCCGACCTGCGCCGCCAGCTCAGCCGACCGCTCCAGGAAGGGAAGTGCGGTCTCGTTGTCCTCCCGGATGAACTGATGGAGGCAGCCGATCCAGAACAGGGCCTCGGCTTCGCCGCGCACGTCACCCAGCGCCCGGTACAGCTCGGTCGCGCGGTCGAACAACCGCAGTTCGGCAGGGTCCTCGACGGGCGGCGGGCCGCCGGCGGCGCGCTCGTGCTGGAACCTCGCGTGCAGGATCCGCCCACGGGCCAACGCGAGATCCGCCTCCACCGCGTCCAGGTCCCGCTCGGACCCGGCCAGCACACTGACATCGCCGCTGAACACGGCCTGCTCGTAGAGCGCTCTGGCCCGACCGATCCGATCCTCGACGCTCATCGCCGCCCCCGCCCGTGCGTCTCAATACCGAGCGGAGCGTACCGGCTCCTTCCCGCCTCGACGGTGCACCCAACTGGCGCTGCACACGTGCGCGGCCCAGGCGGTTGCCGCTGACGCGTGGGACTCGGTACGTTTCAGGCATGCTGGCGTCCTTTGTGGTCCGGGCCGCCCATGCTTTCGATGGCGAGCGTTTCCTCTCCGGTGGGGCGCAGGTCCACGTGGAGGGCGACCGCATCATCGCGGTCCGACCGCGCGACGCGCCGCTCGCGGAAGGTCAGACGGTGGTGGACCATCCCGATGCCACCGTCCTGCCCGGACTGATCGACACCCACGTGCACCTCGTGGCCGGCGACGAGCCGGACGCGCTCTCGCTGGACGCCCGACGGCTTGCCGCCGAACGGGAACACGTGGTCCGTCGGTCCCTTCTGGCGCAGCGCCGTGCCGGTGTGACGACGGTACGGGACCTGGGGGACAACCGGTTCGCGGTCCTGGACCGGGCGGTTCGCGACGACGAGCCGTCCGTGGTCGGGTCCGGCCCGCCCATCACCTCGGTGGGCGGGCACTGCGCCGCGCTCGGCGGCGGGGTGGACGACAGCGACGGGCTGCGGGACGCCGTTGCCGAACGGCAGGACCACGGCGCCCAGGTCGTCAAGATCATCGTGAGTGGCGGTGCGATGACGGCGGGCTCGGACCTGCTGCGGCTGCAGTTCGACGTCGCCGAGGTCCGGCTCGTCGTCGACGAGGCACACCGCCGGGGCCTGCCGGTGACCGCGCACGCCCACCCGGTCTCGGCCGTCGAGGTGTGCCTGGCGGCCGGCGTCGACGCCATCGAGCACTGCACGTGCCTGACCGGGACAGGCATCGTGACACCGGACGCCGTGCTCCATGGCCTGGCCGAACGCCAGGTCACGGTCTGCCCCACGTTCGGCCGGCTGCCCACGCTGCCGCCGTCGCCGCAGGCGGTTGAGGTCATGCGCCGGACGGGAATGACCTTGGAGGCCCGCTTCGCTCAGGTCGGGCGCCTGCACGCCGCGGGGGTCCCGTTGCTGGCGGGCTCGGACGCAGGCATCCATCCGGCCAAGCCGCACGGCGTGCTGGCCTTCGCGGTGGCGGAGCTGGTCACGTCGGGTCTGCCGGTGGACGCCGCGATCCGGACCGCGACGGCCGGGGCCGCGCAGGCGTGTGGGCTGGCCGGCACTGTCGGACGGTTGCGCGCGGGCATGGTGGCCGACCTGCTCGTCGTCGACGGCGACGTGGCGCGCGATGTCCTGGCGCTCACCCGCGTTCGCGACGTTGTCCTGCGCGGACGGCGGCTCGTCACCGACGCCGGGCGACAATCACCGAGTTGACGACCTTGCCGTACGGGTGCAGGACGATCTCGGGCACCAGCCCGGCATCGTACACGTCGCGCAGGTCGACCGTCGGGTAGAGCAGGGACCGCAGACCCTCCGCACTGCGGATCACGACGTACGTCGTGGGACCGATGGACGCCCCGATCGCCCCCAACGCGGCCCGCTTCTGCGCGCGCGTCATGCCGACCAACGCGGCGACGACAACCACGTCGCAGCCGGCGGCCGCGTGCGTCATGTCCGAGGCGGATGCCGCGTCCGACCGGACGATCTCGATGCGCTCCGCTGGGCCGAGCCGGTCGACGAGCCGGCGGGACAGCGCGACGGCCTCAGCGTCGCGGTCCACGACCGTGACGCGGGCGGCGAGGGTACGGCACAGCAGCATGGCACTCAGCGGCAGCGGGCCGCCGCCGACAAAACACACTCCGCGCGTGGACTCCAGACGATGACCGGCCCCTGCCAACGCGTGCAGCTCGAGCCGCGTCAGCTGCTCGTAGTTGTCGACGTAGGGGAACGCGGCCGCCTCCGTCCGCGCGTCGGTGGCCGTCAGGACCCGTCTCGCCCAGGCGTTCTCCAGCAGGGATTCGCCCTCGGCGCACAACCCGACCAGATGCGACCGCACCGCGCTGATCCGCGGATCGGACAGGACAGCCGCGACGTCCACCTCGTCGGCGCGGACGCAGGTGCTGACCAGGTCGGCGAACAGCGCGTCGACCACGGGTGAGGGGGCGAGGCTGACCTGGGCGCGCAGCCGCTCGTACAGGCCGAGAATCCGAGAGGTGAGCGAATCGACGTTCCGGTCGGGCGCGGTGGCGACGTTCAGCATCCGGGCGCCCGGAGCAGCGCCTCGACGTCGACCTCGAAGTGCACCGTGTTGAACGGATCCGGACGGCAGTCGTGGACCTCGCGGGTCGGCAGCGAACGCCAGAAGTTCTCCGCGCCGGGGACACCGGCGTCGGTGTGCAGATACACGCGGCGGTATCCGCCGGGCCCGACGCTCCAGGCGACGGCCCGGCCGACAAGTGCACGGCCAACGCCGCCGCGACGCGCGCCAGCGGCAACCCAGACCCTCACAAGCTGACAGACATCCGGCCGGTTGTACTCCCGCGCGAGCCACTCCGGGTTCGGCGGGCTCGCCAACACGCACGGCCTGACGGCGGCCGTCCCGACCACGCCGGCCGCGTCACGGGCCACGAGCAGCACGCACCCCGGAGGACGCAGGTAGGCCGCTTCGAGGTCGTCGATGTCGCGGTGCCACTGCGGGCGATACCCCCCGAGGTCCGCGCGCAGCACGTCTCGCATGACCGTCTCGGCCTCGGCCAGATCCGCCGGCGCGGCAATGGTCACGGTGAGGCTGGACGGTCGGTCGGTGCCGACTTCATGTTGCCTTGACATCTTTTAACCCCTACGAAGAACAACGTTACGGCGCCTACCCAATTACTACCGTAACGGTAATAATAACCGTTTCCAATTACGTTGGTGACGGGCTCGCGCGCGGATCACCCATATGGCCACTCGGCCGCGCGGGGACGTCCGATCACCGCCGCACGGGTGAGCGTTGCCCGAACCAGGTGAAAACGATTATCAGAACCGCGACGCGCATGCCCGGCGACGCGCCGCGCCGAAACGGTCAGGAATGACCACGTAGTTCGCAGAGCATGGTCCAGCCCTCGACCGCCCGGTTCACCCACCGGTCCCGCCGGGCACCCATCCCGCGCTCAGCCCACAGCAACGCTTCAGCCTCATCCAGCGCGACGAAGTCCGGCGGTAGGTCGACAGCCGGATCCAGCTCCGGCACGTCGAGACGTCGGAGCATCCGCACGTCACCCACGAGGTCACCTTCGTGCGCCGACACCAGAATGCCGGACACGTCGGCGTCGGCCGGGTCGACGCGAACCCACCGGATCCGCCGCACGGCGCCGCGCCGAACCGACCCGACGCACTGCTCCAGCGCGGTCATCCACATCAGCGCCCGCTCCGGCGAGCCCGGCTCCAGGAACCTCACGGACCGACCGTGGGCAGGCGCCCCGAGCGGACCGGCTCGGTGACGTAACGCCCGACCCGGAAGACCGCCAACGGCGACTCGCCCGCTCCGAGCCCCAGCCGGGACCGCAGCGCCGCCGCCGTCGCCGCGCAGTCGATGAGCTGGCTCAGCGGATGAACGGCCAGGCCACGCGAGGCGAGCGACAGCCACACCCGCAGCAGCGCCCGCCCGTGCCCGACCAGGTCCGCCGGACCATCGACGGGGCCAACCAGGACAAGCACGCTCCCGTCATAGCGCAACAGACCCTTCGACGCCGCCGCCAGCAGCGCGGGCGCCCCGAGCCGCCGGGCCACCGGGTACACGGCCGGCGCCAGCACGGCGGCCAGCCCCACCGCCTCGGCCCGGGTCATCGCCATGGCCCGGTCGGTCAGCCCGTCGACGGCGTACCGCGGATGCCGGGGCGACAGCCGCAACCACCCACGCAGCTCGCGCACCACCGCCGGCGTCCCGAACATCCACCGGTCCGCGTCGACCAGCAGCCCCGCGAGCTCCCGGCACGGCACCGCCCGCAACTGTCCGCCGCACGCCGCCAGGTCCGCGTCCAGGGAAGCCTCTTCGAGTACGACCGGAGCAAGCTCCCCGGGTTGGTACTCCCCGCGCGCACACCGGCGCAGCTCCAGCGCCGCGGCCGGGAAACGGGTGTCATACACCGCGTCGGCGGACACGAGGCGCGCCACGCGGCGCTCCCCCGCGTCGACGTCGACCTCGACGGACACGGGCAGCCCCGCGTCGGCGGCCGTGATGAGGCACGCCTCGACGAACGCGCCGAGCGACAGGAACAGGTCCCGCCCCGTCGGATCCGAGTCGGGCAGCGCCCGGGCCGGATCCCAGTGCACCGCCACCTCGTCGGTGCCGTAGCGCACCACCCACGGCTGCGTGTTGTGGGCGCTCGGCGCCCGCCGGAACACAGCCTCCCGGCCACGCAACGCGGACACCCAGTCGCTCACGTCAGATCCTTCTCATAGAACGTGTAGCCGTGCAGCGGCCGCCCGCCGGCGCGCCGGTACTGCGCCGCGGACGCCGCGTTGTCGCGCTCCACGTACGTGCTGCGCAGGGCGCGGTAGCCGGCCGTACGCAGGTGGTGGTGCAGTTCGCGGGAGAGCAGGGTGAGGTAGCCGCGGCCCTGCGCCGCCGGCACGGTGCCCTTGATGATGAGGACGGCGTCGCGCCGGTAGCGGCCCCGGGTGGCGAGCAGGCGCAGCTGGTTGAGCACGCCGAGGTTGCCGCCGACCCGCATGAGGTACTCGGAGATGTCGGGCACCGCGACGATGAACGCCACCGGCTCGCCGGCCCGCTCGAGCCAGACGAGCAGCCCCTCGTCGACCAGGTACGCCAGCCCGTCGGTCTGCGCGGCCAGCTCGTCGGCGTCGATCTCGGTGTAGTAGCCGAGCTGGCCGAAGCTGGCGTTGAGCATGCCGCGCAGGATCGGCAGCTGCGAAGCGAACCCGCGCCGCGACGCGTGCCGGACAACGAGCCCTTCGGCCGCCAACCGCGCGTCGTCGAAGACGAACGGCTCACCGTCGAAGCCCTCGCAGATCCACGTGTCGGCCTCGAACCGGCGGACGAACCCGTGCCGCTCGTACGTATGCGGGTAGTAGGGCGGGTTCCAGGCGGAGTCGACGAACCCGCGCCCGTCGAAGCCCGACGTGATGACGCCGCCGGTCTGGTTGGGCAGCAGCCCGACCGGCCCGAACAGCGCCTGCGCGTCGCGGCCGCGATCAAGGATCAGGTCGAACAGCGTCCCGGCCACCGCGTCGTCGTCGACGAACTCGGTGAGACCGAACAGCTGGTGGGCGCGCCCCAGCTTGGCGTCGAACTTCGGGTTGCGGTGCAGACAGGTGCGACCGACGACCGCGCCCGCGTCATCGCGTACCACATAAAGATCCACCGGACCGTGACGCGCGTGCGGACCGCGCCCCCGCCACCAGTCGCGCACCACCGAACTGACCAGCGGTACGTAGCGGTCGCGCGGGTGCAGCCGCAGCGGCAGGTCGAGGAACTCGCGCAGCGCGGGCCGGCTGTCGACGCGCTCGATCCGCGTCACGACGGGTGGTGCACGGGCGGCCCGGCACTCTCGCGGGACAGCGGCGTGAAGGTCTCGATGTGCGCCATCGGGTCGCCCTCCGCGCGCCACACGCCGTTGGAGTAACCGTCGGCCTCGGCGGTGTACAACCGGATGTACCCGCCTGTCGCGTTGCGGGTGCCGTGGTCGGTGACCCAGCACATGAGCTGGCGGTGGTACCTGGTGCGGGCGAACTTCAGCAGCGCGTCGCGGTCGCGGAAGAACGCGATGGTGCCGAGCGTGAACGGGAACTCCCAGTACACCCGGTGCCAGCAGTAGCCCTCGAGGCGCTTCATCTGGCGCACCATCCTGAACCACGTCATCGTGAGCACGACGATGGAGCGCGGCCCGCGGTAGCGGGTGGCCCCGACGAACATGGCGGTCGCCTGCGCCACCGGCGGGGCCTGGGAGAAGTCGGAGGTTCTCATGCCGCTCCCCCGTCTATGAGGTACACATTCTTGACCTTCCCAGTGTGCCGGGCGAACGGGCCCGCCCCGTGGTCGTGCACGCGCACGCGGATGTCCGCCGCCGACGGGTCCTCGGCGACCGACTCGGCGAAGTCGCGGCTCACGCTCTTCAGATGCTCGAGTACGCCGCGGCGGCAGTGCTCGGCGAGCGCGGCGCGGCCGGCGTCGTCGAGGTCGGCGCCGTCGCGCAGCCGCAGGTGCACCACCGGCCGGCTCTCCAGCTCGGCCGACTCGTGCAGGGCCAGGCAGAAGCCCTCCAGCAGGTGCGCCATCGGATTGCCCTCGTACAGGCCGTACTCGACGTCCTGGGGGTAGATGTTGGCGCCCATGTAGGAGATCGTGGAGTCCTTGCGCCCGAACAGGAACAGCAGCGGCAGCCGCATCCGGTCGACCTCGAACGCCTTCTGCGCCTCCGCCCGCCCCTGCGGGTCATCGGCGAGGGCCGCCATGATCTGCGGGAACGAGACGAGGCGCCCCTCGTCGCCGACGTTGTAGCGGGCCTTCGGGGCGAGCACGGCGGTGCTGTTGATGGTGCACAGCACCTGGCTGTCGTCGGTCAGCTCCAGGTAGGTCTCCAGCGGGTTGTACTGGAACACCATCGGCAGGCGACCCTCGTCCGGCCCGAGCAGCGCGGCGCGCAGCCGCTCGTCGGTGCGCAGGCGGCGGCGCAGCCACACCGTCAGGTCCGTCTCGCCGGCCATGCCGATGGTCAGGTCGCTGGCGCCGTAGCCGGACCGTACCTTGTGGAAGCGCTCCTCCAGGTAGTCGCGCAGCGCCTCGGTCATGCCCTCGCCGCCGACGAGCCCGCTGATCCGGTACTGCGACCAGGGGAAGTCCTGCGCGTCCAGCAGGTCGCGCAGGTGCTTGAGGAACGGCGGGTACGCCGTGACGATGTAGTCGAAACCGGGACCGAAGTGACGGAGCGTGTCGACGATCTTCTCCAGGTCCGGGCCGGTGTTCTTCACCATCGCGATCCGCGACATGGCGATGCCGGTGTTCGTCCCGGTCGCCCACGCCCCCATGGAGTACGCGTTGATGACGAACCGGCGCCGCGACGGGAACACGGCGGTGGTGTAGCCGGCCAGGTTCTTGTGCACGGTGCGCAGCTCGCGGCGGCCGCGGATCCAGTTGAACGGCTGGCCGGACGAGCCCGACGACTCGTCGACGACGGTGCCCTCGACCTCGATGCGCCCGTGCCAGCAGCGCTGCTCCTCGGGGTACTTTTTGACGTAGGACTGCTTGTCGGTCGGCGGGTACGACGACAGGTCGAACCAGCGGAACCGCCAGTTGCTGGCCTGCAGGTGCGCGCGGTAGGCGGGCACGTCGAGCGCGGCGAACTGGCAGGTCATCCAGGCATGCAGGCGGGCGAACCAGGCCATCCACGGGCGGTAGTTGCGGGCCATCAGCCGCCACACGGCCGGATTGATCCGGTACGCCGCATACAGCCCCGTCAGGGCGAAACTGCAGATGCGCAGAAGCCACCGCCGTACGAACGACACGATTGACCGCTCCCCTCCCCCAACCACCGCCCAGAATTGTCGCCCCACTGTCAAACCCGCCGGCCCGGGCCGTACGGTGCACCGGTGCAGATCCTGCTGACCGAGGCGACCCTGTGGGCGGGCGTGGAGTGCGTGCCGCGCGCGGGCTGGCTGCTGCTCGACGGTGACCGGGTCGTCGCGGTCGGCGACGGGGACCCACCGCCGGCGGACTCCGTCATCGCGAAGCCCGGCGCCCACGTCCTGCCGGGCCTCATCGACTCGCACCTGCACCTGACCACGTCCGCCTGGCAGTCCCGGGGCGGCGACGGTCGCCTGTGGACGGACGTCCACGCCGCCGACGCGGCGGTGCGGGCCGCCGCGCACGCCGACCCCGACGCGCCTTGGCTGCTGTTCTGGAACGCCCGGCCGTTCGCCTGGCCCGAGCGGCGCCTGCCCACGGCGGCCGAGCTGGACGCCGCCGCGCCCGGCCGACGGGTGCTGATCAGCGGGCTCGACCTGCACCGCGGGGCCGCCTCGCCGGCGGCGCTCGCCGCGCTCGGCGCCCCGATGGTCTACCGCGAGGACGATCTGGTGCGCGACCGTCGCGGCCGGCCCACGGGCGAGCTGTGGGAGCGCGCCTTCGGCGCGGTGCTCGCGCACGCGCTCGAGGACACCGAGGCGTACGTCTCCGCGCACGCGGTCGAGGAGCTGATCCGCCAGGAGCTGCGCCGGTGCCTGGCGCTGGGCATCACGCACGCCCACGAGGCGTACGTGCCGCCGGGGCAGCACGCCCGGATGGCACGCCTGGCCGCGGCGGAGGCGCCCCGCCTGTCGTGGGCCATCGGCGCCGCGGAAGGGCTGCTCAGCCCGGTGCCCGGCCCCCGGTTCGCGCCCGGCGGCCCGTACGGCGCGTCCTCCCGGGAGGTCAAGCTGTTCCTCGACGGGGGCGACCGGTGCGCGCTCTGCGTGCCCGCCACCGCGTTCGGCCGGCTGGGCCTGCGCGCCGTCGGGCAGGCGGTCGCCGCGCGCCATCCCGGGCCGCTGCGCGACGCGATGTCCCGCCGCAGCCGGGTGCACAACGGGGAGCTGCACCTGAGCGACCTGCGCTACGACGACCGGACGTTGGCCGACACGCTCGCCGCCTACCTGGCGAAGGGCATCCGGCCGCGCCTGCACGCGCTCGGCAACCGCGCCGTCCGGCAGGCCACCACGGCGCTCGCGACCATCGGGGCGCCGCGCGGCGCAGCGGTGATCGACCACCTCACGCTGCTCGACCCGGCGACGACGGACCAGGTGGCCTCGTCCGGGGCCTGGGCGTCCTACCAGCCCGGGTTCCTGGCCAGCTTCGGCCTGCAGATCACGGCGAGCGGCACCGACCGCTACCTGTCCCTGCTCGCCGGCCGGCAGCTGCTCGACGCGGGCGCGCCGCTCGTGCTCTCCTCGGACCACCCGGCCGGCCCGCTCGACCCGCTGCCGAACCTACGCGCCGCGGTCGCGCGCACGCTGCCCGACGGCACCGTCGTCCAGGCCGAGCAGGCCCTGACCCCATCCCAGGCGGTCCGGGCCATGACCACGACGGCGGCCGCGTCGCTGGGGGCGCCCGGCGCCGGCGGGTTGGCCGCCGGCGAGGTCGCCGACCTGGCCATCTGCGACGGCGACCCGTTCGCGCCGGCCAGCCGCGTCGTGAGCACCTGGATCGGCGGCCGCGAGGTCTGGCGTTGCGAATGACACACCCGGCACCCAGAATGCTCGGATGCCCCACGCCGACCTGACCGCCGCCGACTGGTCCGACCGCACCGACGAGTCCGCGCGGCGGGTGGCGCGCGCCATCGCCGACGAACGCGACCTGCGGTTCGTCGGTGTCCACGACCACGAGTACGCGGGCCGGCGGCACCGGGTCGCTCTGTTCGACCGCGACGGCCTGGCGTTCGCGCTGGTCCCCGGCGACCGGGTGACCCTGGGCTACGACGGGACCCGGTTCACCCTCACGCCCGCCCAGGCGACCAGCTTCGACAAGAGCGCCGTCGAGTACGGGCTCCCGCCGCTACCCGAACTGGTCGACAACCTCACGTCACCGGAGCGGACCGTCGACCTGCCCGCGACGCTGGTCGCGGTCGCCGCGCTCGACCCGTGCCTCGAGCACCTGACCGCCGACGACCCCCGCGTGCGCACGGCCATGGCCAACGTCCGCCGCGGCAAGCCGGGCGGCATGAGGTATTTCTCCAGCGACGGCAACGTGAACCTCCGGTACGACGCGAAAGCCCGGGTCCTGAGCGCCCAACTGCAGCGCCAGGTGTCCTACGACGAGGGCATGCGGGCGCTCGCCGCGCGAGGGCTGCGCCCGTCGTCGCCCGACGAGTGGGAGTACGCCTGCGGGGCCGGCGCGACGACGCTGTTCCGCTGGGGCGACCACACCCCGGACGACGGCTACCCGTACGACCACGCCACCGGGCCGCACCGCGATACCAACCTGTGGGGCCTCGCGATCGGCCAGGACCCGTACGAGCACGAGTACACGTCCGACCGGCACGTCGTCTGCGGCGGCGACGGTGGCAGCGCCACGTGCGGTGGCAGCGGGTACTTCGTCGGCTGGCTGACCCTGGCCACCGCCTACCGGAACGCCGAGTTCGGCGCGTGGCTCGCCTCCGACGACGGCTACGAGGACAAGATCCGCACCCGCCCGGTCATCGACCTCACCTGACCCCGCCTGAGCCGTCGCAGCGGGGTTGGTAGTCCAGTGACGGCAGGTGGGCGGCCCACTCGTCGCGGCTGAGTCCGGCGCCCGCGTTCGCGCAGACGCGCCGGACGGCCTCGGCGGGGTCGAGTGACCAGCGCACGATCCGGCCGTCGTCCCCGCCCGAGATGAGTGTCCCGTCGGCCGCGAACGCCAGGCCCCGGATCCTTCCGGTGTGGCCGGAGAGGGTGAACCGGTGTGTCCGGCGCCTGACGTCCCAGATGGCGATCGTGTGGTCGTCGCCGGCGGAGGCGAGCAGGCGGCCGTCCGGGCTGAACGCGAGCACCTGGACCGCGGCGGTGTGCCCGTCGAGCAGCGCCAGCCGCTGGTGCGTGACCCGGTCCCACAGCGCGACCGTGCGGCTGTCGCCCGCGGTCGCGATGACCGACCCGTCCGGGCTGACCGCGATGTCCTGGAGCGCGCCCTGGCCGCTCGGGGTCTGGTTGGTCACCTCGCCGGTGCCCACGTCCCACGTTCTGATCATGCCGTCGGCGGCGCCGGCGACCAGCTGGCGCCCGTCCGGGGTGAACGCCAGCGACGTGGCGAACCCGTCCTTGAAGTGCTCGTTCAGGTCGACCGGCGACGCGGGGTCGCTGACGTCCCACACCCACAGCCCCAGGGTGGCCGTGGCCATCAGCCGACCGTCGGGGCTGTAGACGACGTCGGTGGTGGCGCCGTGGCCCGCCACGAACCGCGCGTCGGTCGCCGCCTTCCGCCGGGCCAGGTCCCACAGGGTCACCGAGATGTTGCGGGCGGCCGCGGCGAGGAGCCTGCCGTCCGGCCGGAAGGCGAGCGCCGCCACCTCGTCGGGGTGTCCATCCAGGCTGGGCAGCGGCCGGCCGTGGGGGTCCCACATGCGGACCGTACCGTCGCCGGCCGCCGCCGCGATGATGTCGCCGCCCGGACTGATCCGCAGGTCATTGATCTGCGCGGTGGACTCGGTGAAGTCGTCCTTGGTGAGGTCGCGGACCACCACGGTGCCGTTGAAGCCGGCCGAGACGAGCATCGTCCCGTCCTCGCTCAGCGTGATCGAGCGGGTCTCGGTGCGCCCACGGTCCTGGTAGACCTGCAGGGGTCGGCGCTTCTCCAGGTCCCACAGGGTCACCTTGCCGGCCTCGTCGCCGATCGCGATCCGTCCGTTCGTGGGGGCCGAGTTCGTCCACGCGTACTCGCCCGGAGCGGTCAGCCTCGGCAGGGTGACCGGCCGGCCGCTGGAGAAATCCCAGAGGTACAGGCCAGCGAAATCGGCGGTGGCCGCGAGCATGCTGCCCGTCCGACCGAACCGGACGGTCACCGCGTCCGGGCCCTTGAGCGTTGCCAGCACGCGACCGGTCGCGACCGTCCAGACCACGGGGTCCTCGGGCCGCGCCACTGACGCGAGGAGACTGCCGTCGGCGCTGAAGCTCAGCGACGACATCCACGTCCGGTGGTGCGCAAGGACCCGACGGTCGCCGGTGGCCACGTCGATGAGCACCACGTCGCCGTTCCACAGGCCGGCCGCGACCGTCTTGCCGTCGGGGCTCACGTCCACCGCGTAGGTCAGCCCCGGCAGGTCGAACTGGGCGATTTTGGCGTGGGTGACCGGGTCCCACACGATGATCGACCCGGTCTTCTTGCCGTCGGCGGTGTTGTTCTCGCCGGTGGTGACCAGCCGGCCGTCCCGGCCGAACAGCACCCGGTAGGTGGTGCTGTCGTAGGCGGTCAGGGTCGCGAGCTGGATCCCCCGGTCGGGGTCCCACAGGCCGATCTTCCCGCCCACGAAGGAGGTCGCGAGCAGCGTGTGGTCCGGGTTGAGCGCGACCCCACTGACGCCGGGACCGCCGACGTTGAGCTGCAGTCGGCGGGGCATGGCGGCGGCGCTGAGCAGCGCGCCCGTGGTCTCCTCGTTGGCGTTGAGCCCCTGCGCCTCGACCGCGAGCAGCTGCGCGAGCCGCGGGTCGTCGCCCGCCAGGGACCGGGCCTGGAGGGCGAGCTCGCCCGCGAGCGACAGCATCTGCTCGTGCCGGGCCGCGCCGCTCTGCCGCACCGCGACCACGCCGCCGATCACCGCCACGACCAGCAGGACGCCCATGCCCGCGAGGAGCCGCTTCAACAGGCTGGTCCGCTGCTTGGCGGCGGTCAGCTCCGCGTCGGCGAGCGCGCGGCTGGCCGCTAGGAACGAGGCCTCCTGCTCGTTGAGTTCGCCCTGGTGGTCCTCGGCCCAGGCCCGGGCCGCGGACAGCTGCGCGCCCCGGTAGAGCGCGCCCGGGTCGGCGCCGAGCGACGACCAGGTCTGCGCGGCCTCGGTGAGCCGCCGGTGGATGACCAGGTCCGCCCGGTCGTCGACGAGCCAGCGGTTGAGGCGCGGCCAGGCGCCGATGAGCGCCTCGTGCGCCACCTGCACCGTCCGGTCGTCGACCACGATCAGCCGCGCCGCGACCAGGCGGTCG
Source organism: Luedemannella flava (assembly GCF_039528515.1). Classification (NCBI taxonomy): domain Bacteria; kingdom Bacillati; phylum Actinomycetota; class Actinomycetes; order Micromonosporales; family Micromonosporaceae; genus Luedemannella; species Luedemannella flava. The sequence goes on along the minus strand of NZ_BAAALT010000078.1, from coordinate 40,656 downwards.
AGCAGGTCGCTGATCTCCTGCTCGTCGGCGAGGCCGTCGAGCTCGACGCGGTCGATCGGACGGCGGGTGTCCTCGGTGCCGACGCCCAGGGCGGTGAGCCGCAGGAAGATGCGGCGGACCGTGTCCCGGTCGGCGGGCTCCAGCGCGCTGTAGAGCTGCTCGGCGGTCTGCGCGATGGCGCCGCGCACGCCGCCGCTGGCCTCGTAGTCGGCGAGGGTGAGGGTCGGCCCGCTGTGGTGGCGCCAGGTCTCGAGCATCGCGTGCGACACGAGCGGCAGTGCGCCCGGTTCGGCGGCGGCGTCCGCGAGCACCCTCGTCAGCAGCTCCGGTTCGACCGTGAGCCCGGCCCGCGCGGCCGGCCGGACAATGATGTCGCGCAGGTCGTCGGCCGACACGGGACCCACCACCTGGTACCCGTCGGGGCCGAGCGCGTCGGCCAGCCGCGGCAGCCGTACCAGCCAGGACAGGAAGTCGGCGCGCAGGCCGAGCACGACGGTGGTCCGCCGGTCGGGGCCGGTGACCGCGTCCACGAGCGCGGCGACGAACCGCTCCCGCTCCCCCGGGTCCGCGCAGAGGGTGAAGACCTCCTCGAACTGGTCGACCACGAGCAGGGCCCGGGTGTGCGCCGGCCCGGCGATGAGCGCGTTGCGGACGGTGAGATCGAGGGCGGTCGGGTCGGCGTCGAGCTCGGCCCGGACGCGGTCGACCTGGCCGCCGGACAACTTCGCCAGCTGGTCGGACAGGGCGTCGAGGGGGTGCTCGGTCGGCGTCATGACCAGCACCCGCCAGCGGGCGCGCAGCGCGGCGTCGGCGTCGACCGTGCCGAGCAGGCCCGCGCCCAGGATCGACGACTTGCCGCTGCCGGACGGCCCCACCAGCGCCGTCAGCGGCGAGCGGCCGAGCCGCTCCAGCAGCGTCTCGACCACCCGCGTCCGGCCGAAGAACCATTCGACGTGCTCGGACGTGAACGCGGTGAGGCCCTGGTAGGGGCAGCGCGCCTCGGCCCGGGGTTCGGCGGGGACCGCGTCGGACGCGGTGGCCTCCCACCGCGCCGCCCACTCCTCGGGGTCGCCCCCGCACGCCGCGACGAACGCGAGCGTCACCTCCAGTGACGGCAGCCGGTCGCCCTTGGCCGCGTCCGCGAGGGTGCTCGCCGAGTAGTGCGCGCGCTGGGCAAGTGTCCGGTAACCGGGGCTGCCGGCCTGCTCACGCAGCTGCCGCAGCTGCCACGCGAACCGGGCGACCGGGCCGTCGTCCGGGTTGACGGGCTTCTCGGGGCGACCCACGCCACCTCCGCCTAGGCAAAGCCGGTTGTCCGGCGTTGTTTGTCCGGTGCTCCGCCCCCTATCGGACACCGCTGGCATCGGTGAATCTACACAGGACGCCCTGCACCACGGGGGTGCAGGGCGTCGATCCGAAACAACCCCGGTGGTACGCGGTGCGAAGCCCGTACCACCAGGGTGGTACGCCGATCGGCAACCCCGGCATGACGATCCGTGACCGCGTCGGTACATACGCTGCGGCCAGTACCCACGCGAGGGAAGGAATCACCATGGACGTCGCTGCCAACGTCTACACCATGAGCGCCGGTCGGATCGTGGCCCTGATCGCCGGCGTCGTCGGAATCGTCGGCCTGGTGGTCAGCGTGCTGGCCCTGGTCCGTCCCGCCAGCCGTGTCGGCACCGGCACGGGCCGGCTCGGGGCCACCATCGCCCTGGTGGCGGGTCCGGTCGCGATGGCGCTCGGCGGGTTCGTCGTGGCCACCTCCGACGGCGGCATCGGCACCGGCAACGGACGCGGCGGGGGCTACGTCGCGCTGGCGGTGGGGTTCATCGCCGTCGTCCTCGGGGGACTGGCGCTGGCCCGCTCCCGCCGCGCGGCCTGACCGGCCGACCGTGGGTCCTGCCCCGGCGCGGGGCGGGGCTCAGGGTTGGGTGAACCAACCGGGGACGGCCAGCCCCGACTCGTACGCCAGGATCACCAGCTGGGCCCGGTCCCGGACCTGGGTCTTGGTCATGATCCGGCTCACGTGCGTCTTGGCCGTGGCCGGGCTCAGCACCAGCCGCGCCGCGATCTCGTCGTTGGACAGGCCGGCGGCCACGAGCGCCATCACCTCGCGCTCCCGGTCGGTGAGCCCGGCCAGCCGGGGCGCCGGGTCCGGCTGCGGGGTCCGGGCGGCGAACTCGGCGATGAGCCGGCGCGTGATGGCCGGCGCGATCAGCGCGTCCCCGCGCGCCACCACCCGTACCCCATGGATCAGTTCGACCGGCTCGGTGTCCTTGACCAGGAAGCCGCTCGCGCCCGCCCGCAGCGCGCCGTAGACGTAGTCGTCCAGGTCGAACGTCGTCAGGATGATGACGCGCACGTCCATGCTCGCGACGATCTCCCGGGTGGCGGCCAGGCCGTCCAGCCGGGGCATCCGGATGTCCATGAGTACGACGTCCGGCCGCAGCTGCCGGGCGAGGCTCACCGCGTCGACGCCGTCGGCGGCCTCGCCGACCACCTCGATGCCGTCCTCGCCGTCCAGGATGGACCGGAAGCCCGCGCGGACCAGGGTCTGGTCGTCGGCGAGCAGCACCCGGATCACGCCGCGCCGCCCAACGGGAGCCGGGCGCGCACCCGGAAGCCGCCGTCCGGGCCGGGGCCCGTGGTCAGCGACCCGCCGAGCGCCCGGGCCCGCTCGTTCATGCCGAGGATCCCGGTGCCGGGCGCGCCCGGCACGCCGGTGCCGTCGTCGTCCACCTCCACGAGCACGTCGTCACGGTCGGGCCGGACCCGGACCACCGCGCTCGTCGCGCCCGCGTGGCGGCGCACGTTGGTGAGCGCCTCCTGCACGATCCGGTACGCCGCCAGGTCGACCTCCGGCGGCAACGGCCGGGTCTCGGCAAGCTCCGTGCGGATGTCGACCCCGGCCTGCCCGGCGGCCGCGACCAGCTCGTCGAGGTGGGCCAGACCGGGCGCGGGGGCGGTCGGCGACTCGCCGTCCTGCCGCAGCGCGTCCAGCGCCGCGCGCAGCTCGCGCAGCGTCTCCCGGCTGGTCTGCTTGATCGCGGTGAGCGCCTGCTCCGACCGGTCCGGGTCGGGCCGGTGCAGCGCCGCGCTGGCCTGCACGTTGATGAGCGACAGGTGGTGGCCGAGCACGTCGTGCAGCTCGCGGGCGATGCGCAGCCGCTCGTCGGTGGCCCGGCGGCGCGCCTCCTCCTCCTTGTTCCGCTCGGCGGCGGCCACCCGGGCCCGCAGCTCGGCGAGGTAGGAGCGGCGGTTGCGGGTCACGCCGACGATGACCGCGACGAGCCAGCCGGCGTGCAGCAGCGTGGCGCCGTTGGCGTTCTCGGGCGTGCGGTGGTAGCTGTCCGCGACGGCGAACGCGACCACGGACGCGAGGCCGAGCCCGACGGCGATGGCGAGATGCCCCTCGTCGACGACCGTGTAGAGCGCCACGACGAACACCAGCATGATCGTCCCCGGCCGGTGCAGCAGCGCCCCGTACGCACTCACCGCGGCCAGTGCGACCGCGCCCACGACCACGGGATACCGGCGACGCCACAGCAGCGCGACCGCGGAGACCAGGACGACCGCGAGCGCGGCCCACTCCGCGGCGCTGTCGATGCCGCGCGCCTGCGTGACGAGTCCCCCGACGGCGACCAGCCCGACCACGGACACCGTGGCCGCGTTCGCCGCCCGTGGGCGCCATGGCCACCTCAGCATGCCTCGAAGCGTAGCCCGCCAGAGTCGCCGCGACGGGTCACTGAACGAATGCTGAGATCCCCGTCTCGGCAGGCCGAGAGGGCCGCGAACAGGTGCATCGGCAACCACACGTGGGACCACGACAACGTGAGCGACAAGGCCGCCGACTGCATCCGGTCCGAGATCGGCCGGGCCCGGGAGTCATCACGCAGGTCACCGGCACGGCGCCGATGCTGTTCCGCCCGCCGTACGGCTCGCCCAGCGCCACTCTCAAGGCGGTCGAGCAGGAGTACGGCCTGACCGAGGTCCTCCGGGACGTCGACACGCGCGACTGGAGCGGCGTCACCACCGACGCGATCGTGCAGACCGCCGCCACGGCGACGGCCGGCCAGGTCATCCTCATGCACGACGGGTACCAGACGACGATCAACGCGGTGCCCCAGATGGTGGCGGGCCTGACCAGCCGCGGCCTGTGCGCCGGCATGATCTCCCCGACGACCACCAGCGCCGTCGTGACGAGCCGCGCCCCCGTCACCTCCCGCGCCCGCGCGGCCGGCGCCCGACCGCCGGCGCGCGGGGCGTTCACCTCACTGCGCCGCCCGGGCGGGCCGGCGACCTCCCAGCAAGGGGGCCTACCCGCCCGGGCGGTGCCGTGAGTTGTCCACCGTACGGTGATGAGTTCCTCATCGGCTGATTCGTGACGACCGGCACTAGAGCGCCCGACCCCTCCAGGGCAACGATTGACATCAATCAACCGGGAGGGGCGCGGGGCGATGGACGACAGGTACGAGGCGTTCTGTCTGGCCAGTCCGGTCTTCTACGACGTGCTCCACTCGGACGAGGCGGCCCGGCCCACGTTCCCCACCGCGGACGAGCCGCTGCCGGCCGGCTGGCGCCGGCGCACTCAGGACGACTGGATCGTGTTCATCCCGCCCCGGCGCGACGGGCCGGCGCTTCCCGCCCAGGGCTGGAAGATCCACGTCTCGGCCACGTTGGACAACGCGGAGCGCGTGCTCACCGTCGTGCGCGGATACTGCATCGGGCGCGGGATCGAGTTCAAGTTCCTCCGGTCGCCGGCCGCGTTGCTCGCCCGGGTCAGCAAGTACGCGCCGCGCGGGTTCAGCGGCAAACTCGTGACCATCTACCCCGTCGACGACGGCGCGTGCGAGTCGATCCTGACGGAGCTGGGCGAACTGCTCGACGGGGAGCCCAACCCGTACATCCTCAGTGATCTTCGCTGGGGCGCCGGGCCGCTGTTCGTGCGGTACGGCGCTTTCGCCAGCCGCCACTGCGTGGGCCCGAACGGGCAGGTGGTGCCCGCGATCGCCGACGGCGACGGCGTCCTCGTGCCGGACCGGCGGGGGCCGACGTTCTACGTGCCGCCGTGGGTGTCGCTGCCGGACTTCCTCGCGCCCGCACTGGCCGCCCGCAACGCCGTGTCGGTCACCGGCATGCCGTACACCGTGGACCGGGTGCTGCACTTCTCCAACGGCGGCGGGATCTACGTCGGCACCGACACGCGCACCGGGGCGCGCGTGGTGCTCAAGGAGGGCCGCCCCCACGCCGGCATCGACGCCCGCGGCGACGACGCGGTCACCCGCGTCGAGCGGGAGTACGCGACGTTGCGCCACCTCGCCGGCATCCCCGGCATCCCCGCGGTCTACGACCTGTTCTGGCTCGGCGAGCATCGGTTCTTCGCGATGGAGCACGTCGACGGCCTGCCGCTGAGCCGCGCCCTCGCCGCCCGGTACCCGCTGACCGACCTGACCGCGACCCCGGACGCGTTCGCCGGGTACACCGACTGGGCACTTGGGGTGTACCGCCAGGTCGAGGCCGCGATCGAGGCGATGCACGGGCGCGGCGTCGTGTACGGCGACATGCACCTGTTCAACGTGATGGTCCGCGAGGACGGCACGGCCGCGCTGCTGGACTTCGAGGTGGCCGCGCCGGTTGGGCAGGCGACCCGCCCGGGCCTGGGCAACCAGGGCTTCAGCGCGCCGCGCGGCACCACCGGCTTCGACATCGACCGGTACGGGCTGGCCTGCCTGCGCCTGGCCCTGTTCCTGCCGATCACCAACGTGCTGTGGCTGCACCGCCCGAAGGCCCGCCACTACGCGGAGATCATCGCCGGGCACTTCCCCGTGCCGGCCGAGCACCTGACCCGGGCCGTCGAGGTCATCGCGCCGCGACCGGAGCCGAGCCCCACGATCGAACCCGACACCGAAGCCTGGCCGCAGCTGCGCGACAAGCTCGCGACGGCGATACTCGCCAGCGCCACCCCGGAGCGCGACGACCGCCTGTTCCCCGGCGACATCCAGCAGTTCGCCATCGGCGGGCTGGGCCTGACCTGCGGCGCCGCCGGCGTCCTGTACGCCCTCCACGCCACCGGCGCCGGCCGCCACGAGCGGCTCGAACAGTGGCTGCTCGACCGGGCCCGCCACCCCGCGCCGGGCACGCGCCCCGGCCTGTACGACGGCCTGCACGGCGTGGCGTACGTCCTGGACGAGCTGGGTCACCGCCAACTGGCGCTGGACACTGTGGACATCTGTCTGCGGGAGGACTGGACGTCGCTGGGCCCCGACCTGCACGGCGGCCTGGCCGGGATCGGCCTGAACCTGCTGCGCTTCGCCGACCACACGGGCGAGCCCTCCCTGCGGCTGGCCGCCCACCGGGCCGCCGAGCTGGTCGCCGAGCGGATCGGCCCGGACGAGGAGTCGGTGCCGCCGTTGTCCGGTCGGGACAACCCCTACGCGGGGCTCATGCGCGGATCGTCAGGTGCGGCGCTGCTGCTCATGCGCGCGTACGACGACACGGGCGACGCCGCGTACCTGGACCGGGCCGCCGTCGCGCTGGGGCAGGATCTGCGCCGCAGCGTGGTCCGGGGCAACGGCACGATGGAGGTCAACGAGGGCTGGCGCACCATGCCGTACCTGGAGGTCGGATCGGTCGGCGTGGGGCTGGCGCTGCACGAGTACCTCGCCCGCCGCGCCGACGACCGGTTCGCCGACGCGCTGCGCGCCATCGACCGCACGGCCCAGTCCCCCATGTACGCCCTGCCCGGCCTGTTCAGCGGCCGCGCCGGCATCCTGCTCTACCTGGCGGCGCGCGGCGCGGACACGCTGATGGCGAAGCAGATCCGGGGCCTCGCCTGGCACGCCGTCCCGTACGAGGGCGGTCTGGCGTTCCCCGGCACGGCGCTGCTGCGGCTGTCCATGGACCTCGGCACCGGCACGGCCGGCGTTCTCCTCGCGCTCGGCGCCGTGCTGCACGACGGGCCCGTGCACCTGCCGCTGCTCGCCTCCTCGACCGGCCGCCCTACGGCGGCCCCCCAGTCCCCCGCGCCCACCGGCGCGGGTCCCGCACCACTCGGCCAGTAGAAGGAGGTGAACCACCATGGCACTGCTCGACCTGCAGGGGATGGAGACGCCGGCCGTTGAGCTGTCGAACGGCTCCAGCAACAGCGGCCACAGCTGCACCGGTAGCGAGCTCAGCCTGCTGCTCTGCGGCGTGACCTCGGACCTGAGCGTCACGGCCTGCGGCCACTGACGCGGGCACGGAAGAGGCCGCGGTTCCGGACGAGTGTCGATCGTCCGGAACCGCGGCCCGTTACGTAAGGAGTCTAGGTGAGCGCGTTCGCCGCGACCGTCCGCCGAGGCGGCGGTTGGCTTCCGATGATCGGCCTATTGTCGGTCGTCGACGCGGCCGGTCAGCTCGCCCTGCCGGCCGCGCTGGGCCGCTGCGTCGACGCCGTGGTGGCCGGGCACGACCTGGGGCCGTGGGTCGCCGCCGTCGCCGGGCTCATCGTGGTCAGCGTCGTCGCGGACGTGCTGGACGCCTATGCGGGCGCGGCCTGCGTGAGCCGCACGACCGCCTGGCTTCGCGACACGCTCGTACGGCACACGCTGGCCGTTGGGCCGTCGGGTGCCAACCGGTTCGACACCGGCGACCTCGTCAGCCGGATCTGCGCGAACAGCGCCGACGCGGCCCAGGCCGGGCCCGCCGTCGTGGTCGTCGGCACCGCGCTGATCCCGCCCATCGGCAGCCTCGTCCTGCTCGCGCTCATCGACCCGTGGGTCGCCGCCGCGTTCCTGGCCGGCCTCGCGCTGGTCGCGGGCGTGCTGCGCGCCTTCACCCGGACCACGGCCCGCGTCACCGGCGCGTACCAGCAGGTCCAGGCGCGCATCGCGGCCCGGCTGGCCGAGTCGCTCGCGGGCGCGCGGACGATCGCCGGCGCCGGAACGCTCCTCGCCGAGCGGCGGCGCGTCCTCGGCCCGCTGGCGGAACTGCGCGCGCACGGCGACCGGACCTGGCACGCCCTGTCGCGGTCCAGCGCGCAGGCCGCCGTCGTGGGCCCGCTGGTGCTCGTCGCCGTTCTCGCCGCCGGCGGCCTCGGCGCGCTGACCGGCCGGATCACGCCCGGAGAGCTGTTCGCGGCCAGCCGCTACGCGGTCCTCGGCGCCGGACTCGGCGCGCTGACCGGCGCGCTCGGCCGGCTGGCCAGGGCCAGGGCGGGCGTGGCGCGCGCGGCGGAGGTGCTCGGGGTCGAGCCGCTGCGCTACGGTTCCCGTACGCTGCCCGACCGCTGCCCCGGCGGGCGGCTGGAGCTGCGCGACGTGACCGTGCGAGCCGGCGCGGCGCGGCTGCTCGACGGCGTCAACCTCACCGTCCCCGCCGGGGCGCTCGTCGCGGTGGTGGGCCGCTCCGGGTCCGGCAAGTCCACCCTCGCCGCCATCGCCACCCGGCTGCGCGACCCCGACGCCGGCGAGGTGCTCCTCGACGACGTGCCGATGGCCGACCTGAGCCACGACGCGCTGCGGGCCGCGGTGGGTTGCGCCTTCGAGAGACCCACGCTGGTCGGCCACACCGTGGCCGACGCGCTCGGCGACAACCTTCACCGGGTACGCGCGGCGGCGGGCGCCACGCACGCGCACGACTTCATCAGCCGCCTGCCCGACGGGTACGCCACGCCGCTCGCGCGGACCCCGCTGTCCGGCGGCGAGACGCAGCGTCTCGGGCTGGCCCGGGCGTGGCCGGCGCGGCGCCTGCTCGTGCTGGACGACGCGACGTCCAGTGTGGACATCGTGACCGGGATGCGCATCGCGTCGGCGCTGGCGAGCGGGCGTGGCGCGCGTACGACCGTGGTGGTCACCCACCGCCCGACCGCGGCCGCCGGCGCGGACCTGGTGGTATGGCTCGCCGCGGGGTCCGTTCGGGCGGTCGCGCCGCACGCGGACCTGTGGCCCGACCCTGACTACCGGGCGGTGTTCGCGTGAACCGGGCCCTGCGCTACGGGCTCGGCGCGCTGCGGCGGCGCCCGCTGTTGGCGCTGGTCGCCTGGTCGCTGCCCGAGGCGGCACCGTCGGCGGCGCTCGGCCTGGCCATGGCACGCGCCCTCGACGACGGCTTCCTCGCCGGCCGTCCCGTCGTCGGGCTGGCCTGGCTGGGCGCGGTGCTGGGCGCGTCGGTGGTCGGGGCGGCCGGCTCGCGGCAGGTGTACCGGCACCTCGGCGACCTGGTCGAACCGCTGCGGGACGACCTCGTGCGCCGGGTGGTCGACGGGGCGCTGCGCCGCGGCGTGGCCGGCCAACCCGACGACGGCGCGGTGGTCCGGCTGACCCGGCAGGTCGAGATCGTCCGCGACACGTTCGCGGGCCTGATCGTGGTCGTGCGCGCGTTCGCGGTGTCGGTGGTCGGCGTCGTGGTCGGCCTCCTTTCCCTGGCCCCGGTGCTCGCGCTGCTCATCCTGCCGCCGTTCGCGGTGGGCGTGGCCCTGTTCGTCGCCACCCTGGGCCTGGCCGCCGCCCGCCAGCGCGCGTCGGTGCTCGCCGACGAACGGCTGTCCACGGCGGCCGGCCGCGTGCTGACAGGGCTTCGCGACGTGACCGCCTCCGGCGCGGAGGAACACGCCGCCGGCCTGGTCGCGGGGCCGGTGGCGGAGCAGGCGGCAGCGGAGCGGGCGCTGGGCGGGGTGGCGGCGCTGCGCGGGGCGTGCTTCGCGGTGGGCGGGTGGCTACCGCTGGTCGTGGTGCTCGCGCTGGGGCGCTGGCTCGTCGACCATGGCGTGAGCGCCGGCGAACTGTTGGGCGCCCTGACGTACGTGCTGTTCGCGCTGCAGCCCGCGCTGAGCCGGCTCGTCTCCGGGCTGGGCGGCAGCGGGCTGCGGTTCGTGATCACGCTGGACCGCGTGCTGGACGCCACCGGGTTCACCCGCACGCCGCGGACGGACCATCCGGTCGCCGGGCACCGCCTGGAGGCACGCGGTGTCACCTTCGGGTACGGCCGGCACGCCGAACCGGTGCTGCGCGACCTCGATCTCGTCGTACCCGAGGGCGACCATCTGGCCGTCATCGGGGCCAGCGGCATCGGCAAGTCGACCCTGGCGGGTCTCCTGTGTGGACTCCTGCGGCCCTCCTCGGGCGCCGTTCTGATCGGCGGGGCGGTCGCCGGCGAGCTGCCCGCCGACCGGCTGGCGGGCCTGCGTGCACTCATCCCACAGGAGGCGTACGTGTTCACGGGGACGGTGCGGGAGAACCTCGCCTATCTCCGCCCGTGCGCGTCCGACGGTCAGGTCCTCGCCGCCGCCCGGGCGGTGGGCGCCGCGGCGCTGGTGGAGCGGCTCGGCGGGCTCGACGGCCCCGTCACGCCGGGCGCGTTGTCGGCGGGCGAGCGGCAACTGATCGCGCTCGTGCGGGCGTACCTGTCCGACGCGCCCGTCGCCGTGCTCGACGAGGCGACCTGCCACCTGGACCCCGCCGCCGAGCGGCGCGCCGAGGAGGCGTTCGCGGCCCGGGGCGGCACCCTCGTCGTGATCGCGCACCGGCTCAGCTCCGCCCTGCGCGCGCGCCGCGTACTCGCGCTGGATGGAGCGCGGGCCGAGCTGTACGACCAGTCCGCCGGCGACATCGCGCCGCCCGGTTCGCTCTACCGCGAGTTGCTCGACCGCTGGGGGTCAGATCCAGCCGGCGTCGCGCGCGATGCGGATCGCCTCGATCCGGGTCCGGCCGCCGGTCTTGGCCACGGCCCGCGAGAGGTAGTTGCGGACCGTGCCCGGGCTTAGGCTCAGCGCGGCGGCGATCTCATCGGCGGGCGTCCCGGCCACCGCCAGCCGCAGCACCTCACTCTCCCGCTCGGTCAGCGGGCTGCTCGCCGCCGCGAGGGCGGCGACCGCGAGCTGCGTGTCGAGCACCGGCTCGCCCCGGGCGACCAGGCGAAGCGCCGTGACCAGTTCCGCCGGTTCGACGTCGGTGGTGAGGAAGCCGACCTGTGGGGACAGTCGCGCGAGCGACCTCCCGACCGCGGCGTCGACCTGCCGGTCCAGCAGCACCAGAACGGCCGAACCGGACGGCGGGTCGCAGAGGGCCCTGCACAGCTCCTCCGCCGCGACGGGCCCGGCCATGCTGAGGTCGAGCAGCGTGACGTGGGGTCTGGCGCGCGACGCGGTCGCGAGCGCGTCCTCCGGACCGACGGTGCCGACGATCTCGATGTCGTCCTCCTGGGACAGGACCGTGGCCAGGGCGCACCGGAAGAGCGTGCCCTTGTGGCACAGCAGGACGCGAAGCACCACTCTCCCCGGGGACGGTCGGTAAGGGCGCGATCACACTGCGCGTCAGTGTATCGGCCTTCGCCCGGGCGATGTGCGACCAGTGAACCGGGGACAGTAAGAGGCGCGTCAGATCCAGCCGGACTCGCCCGCGATCCGCACCGCCTCCGGGCGGGTACGCGCGCCGGTCTTGGCGATCGCGCGCGACACTCCATTACGGACGGTTCCGCAGGACAGACCCAACTGCGCGGCGATCTCCCGGACCGTGCCGCCGTCGGCGGCCAGCTCCAGCAGTTCCGTCTCGCGGGTCGTGAGCGGGCTGCCGGCCGCCCGGGCCGCGGCCACGAGCCGCGGGTCGACGACCGTGCCACCCCGCGCCACCAGCCGCACCGCCTCGAGCAGCCCTTCCGGCTCGGCGTCGACCGCGAGGAAGCCAAGGCCGGGCGGCGGCCGCCGCATCGCCATCATGAGCCGGGCGCCGCAGCGCTCCTTCGCCAACACGAGGACGGCGCTGCCGGCGAGCCGGTGACTGAGCCTGCCCAGGCCACCGGCGCCGGAGGCGCACAGATCCACGTCGAGCACCGTCACGTCCGGGCGCGCCAGCAGGACAGCGGCCCGCACGTCGCCGGACCGGCCGACCCGGGCGATCACGTCGATGTCGCGTTCGGCACCGAGCAGGTGCGCGAGCGCGCCGCGGACAAGCGCGGCGCGGTGCGCGAGGACGGCACGGATCACATGATCTCCGTCGATGTCGGGGGTCCCGGATGAATGTCCCCACCGCACCGGGGACCGAAACCATCTCTCCGGTGGGCGCGGCGCGGTCGCGCCGCGCCCACCGGTGCTGTCACAGCCAGCCGGCGTCGCTCGCCGCCCGGGCCGCGGCAATCCGGTTCGGCGCGCCGATCTTGCGCATGGCTGCCGAGAGGTGGTTGCGGACGGTGCCCTCGGCGAGGAAGAGCCGCGACGCTATGTCGCGTACCGGCACGCCCTCGCCGGCGATCCGCAGCACCTCCCGTTCCCGGTCGGTGAGCGGGTTCTCGGCCGTTCTCAGGGCGGCGAGCACCGTCGCCGGGTCCACCGCCCACTCCCCGCGGGCGACCTTCCGGACGGCGTCGACCAGCACGGCGGCGGACGAGTCGATGTCGACCACTCCGCGTACCCGCAGGTCCAGTGCCTGCCGTACGACCACCGGCGTGGCCCTCCCGGTCAGGACGAGCACCCCGCAACGCGCCGGCGCGGCCCCCACCACAGCGACAAGGTCGGGCCCGTCCGGCCCGTCGATGTCGATGACGAGGACATCCGGCCGGTGCCGCGCGGCATCGCCGATTGTTGCCAGCGGGACGACGCGGAACTCCCGCACGCTCGCGAGCATCGTGTGCAGGGCGCCGCGCAGCAGGCCCTGCGGTTCAACAAGAACAACGCGGATCAAGGCTTCTCCCATCAGGCTGACGACCGGAAACCAGCTGATGCGAGACGCGCGCCACCCCCACGGGAGTACGCACGTCATCGCGCGGCCGCGACGGGCCGCGGGAGAGGTTCAGCCAGGCAGAAGCCGGGCACGGGGACGCCGCCCGACGAGCGGCGCGTCGCCGGCTGGCACGCTGATTCCGCCCCCGGGCGGCGGTGCCCACACCGGGTTGGCCGCGGCGTCCGGGCCGGCATGCCGGCCGCCCGCACCGCTGCCGCTGGAGGCAACCGAGCCGGCGTCGGGGCCGGTCGGCGCGGTCGGATCCCCAGGCCACGGACGCACGGGACCGCGCCCGCCGGCTGGCGAGCTGCCGAAGCGTGCGTTGCCGTGACGGGCCAAGCCGTCACGGACCAAGCCGTCACGGGCCAACGCCGCACCGGACTCGGTCGTGACCTGCGGCGCCGTCACCGCGAGCGGCGGGGACTCCGGTCGTGCGGCGGAAGGTGGCGCCGGCACACCCCCGGCTTCGGTCGCGGAAGTGATTCCGGACGCGGCGCCGCCGGCCGGGGATACCGTCACGGCCGTCACCCACGGCTCGACAAGGTTCGTCAGGCACGAGGCGAGGCAGGCCACGGTGTCACCGGCGTGGTCGACCACGACGGCCACCGGTGTCGCGACCGCGCCGGCCACCACCCGCGGCACGACAACGGCAGCCCCGGCCACCACCTCCGGCACCATGACGGCGGCCCCGGCCACGACCTGCGGTGCCGCCTTGCTCGCCGCGCGACCGGTGCGCGGAACGGACCGCACCACGTCTGCCACACCACGGGCCGCGTCCGCCCGCGAGCCCGAACGGGCGGCGCCCGCCGGCCGCGCGCCGCGCGCCGCAGTGTCGTTGACGCCCCGGTCCCGGACGGTTGTCGCTGCGGCATCCGGGACGCTGTCAAAGGGCACGTCGCGGTCGCCGCTCGCGTCGGTGTCGTCCACGGGGGCAGCCGTCTCCACGATGTCGGAGACTTTGCCGGCCGCCTCGGCGACGGGTGCCGTCACCTCCGAGACCACGTCGACGGCGCCGCCCAGCAGACCGTCGTCGGCATGCGCGGGACTGTCGCCGGAGGCGAGCGCGAGATACGCCACGACGAGGGCGCCGCCCACCACGAACAGGCGGACGACCCAGCGGACGTGTGCGGCGTGGCCCACGATTCCATCCATCGACAGACTTCACGGTCGCCCCCGACCGTACCCACCCGATGGTGGCGGGAAACCGCCCAACGGGACACTTTCCGAGGCTGAACGGGACGCCCGCGGGTTACCGACGTCGCCGGTCGCCCGGTCGGGCCGTGCTCCCCCGGGCGACCAGATAGGCGGTGTCGTGCTGGGCACTGTCCGCGTGCCCCTCGCTGATGAGCTTCGCGAGGGTACGGGCGGCCAGCGCCCCGTAGCCGGCGACGTCGCGGCGCAGCGCGGTCAGCGGCGGGTGGACGAGGTTGCACAGCGTCGAGTCGTCCCAGGCGATCATCGAGACGTCGTCGGGCACGGCGACGTCCATCTCCTTGGCCACGGCCATGCCGGCGACCGCCATGATGTCGTTGTCGTAGATGATCGCGGTCGGCGCGGGGTTCATGCTGAGCACCCGCCGGGTGGCGCGCCGGCCGTCCGGCGCCGTGTAGTCCGCGTTGACGGTGAGCGCCTCGACGTCGAGCCGCTCGCAGGCCGCGTGGAAGGCCTTCGTACGGATCTCGGTGTGCAGCAGGCCCGGCAGGCCGCCGATGCGGGCGATGCGGCGGTGGCCGAGCGCCGCGAGGTACTCCGCGGCCTCGGTGACCGAGGCCGCGTCGTCCGACCACACACTGGGCAGTCCGCCGAAGTCCCCCGGCCCGGCGTGCGCCACGGCCGGCAGCCCGAGCTGACGCACGGCGCCGAAGCGCCGGTCGTCGACGCGCACGTCGGCGATGAGCACCCCGTCGACGTGCCGGCCGCCCCACCACCGCCGGTAGATCTCGATCTCGGCTGCATGGTCGGCGACGACCTGCACGTTGAGGCTGACCGACCGGGCCGACAGCTCGCCGCTGATGCCGCTGATCAGCTCCATGAAGAACGGCTCGACGCCGAGGATCGTCGCCGGCCGGCAGATGACCAGGCCGATCGCGCCGACCTCCGCGTTGTTGAGGGCGCGGGCCGCCGAGTTGGGCGTGTACCCCATGGCCTCGGCGATCGCGAGCACCCGGGTGCGGGTGTCGTCGGAGACGCCGGGCTGGTTGTTCAGGGCGTAGGAGACGGCACCCTTGGACACGCCCGCCTTGCGGGCGATATCGGTCATCGTGGGGCGTCTGGCCATGGTCGTGCCTTTCTCTCTACGCGCTGACCAGCTGGTTCGCGGACCGCAGAATATGCGGCGCGACCAGCGCCCGCGGGTCGATCCCCGCGGCTGTGACCTGGAACGTAGCCGTCTCGCCGGGCAGGAGCGTGACGAGCATGTCGTCGACCACGGCGTCCGGGCGGACCTGGTCCGCGAGCAGCGTCAGGTCACGCAGCAGGGACAGCGCGGTGACGGTGACCGTCGCGCCGGCGGGCGTGGCCGTCGCGACCGCGTTGAGGTCGGGCGCGGGGAGGGCGCTGTCGCGGTCCTCGGCGAAGAACCACAGCCCGCGCCGGTCGCCCAGCCGCGCGGTGACCAGCTCGGCCGCCGCGTCGCCCGCGGTCGCGACCTCCGCCGGCAGGCTCACCGTCCGTGTGCCCCATGCCGGGCAGTCGGCGGCCAACGCGGCCGTGGCCAGGACCTTCCCGCCGTAGTCGACCCGCGCCGCGGTCAGCTCACCCTGCCACGGGGTCGCGGTCTCATTCACGAGTACGACCCGCAGGCCGTCCCCGTCCGGCTGAACGGTGATCAACCGCTCCGCGTGGGCGTGGCGCAGCGCGTAGAAGGCCGGCTTGCGCCGGCCGTCGCCGTCGACCGCGGCCCAGGAGACCACCGGCCAGCAGTCGTTGAGCTGCCAGACGACGCTGCCCGCGCACAGCGGCGACGTGGCCCGGAAGTGCTCGACGGCGGTCGCGACGGCCCGGGCCTGGTTGAGCGACATCGCCCAGTGCCAGTCCGCCATGGTCGCGGGCAGCCGGAAGTGCCGCACCAGTCCGGCGGTGAGCTTCACGTCCCCCTCGGCCGCCTTCTGGTGCACGAGCATGCCGGGCGACTCCGGCGTGAGCGGGTCGTCGGACAGCGCGCGGCGCAGGGTCGACCAGGTGGGCGGACCCTGCCAGCCGAACTCGGCGGCGAACCGCGGCCGGTGGCGGCGGTACTCGGTGTAGTCGAGCTGGTTCCACGCCTCCCAGTCGTGCATGCTGCCGTGCGCCGGGTCGTTGGGGTGCCGGTCGGGGTCCGGCGAGAACGGGCTGCCCGGCGTGTACGGCCGGCCCGGGTCCAGCTCGGCGACGATCCCCGGCAGGATGTCGTAGTAGTAGCCGCCGCCCCAGCTCCGCCCGTCCAACCGGAGCTGCCAGCCCCAGTCGGCGTACCCCCAGATGTTCTCGTTGTTGCCGTTCCACAGGACCAGGCTCGGATGGGTCATGATCCTCGCGACGTTGTCGCGGGCCTCGGCGACGACCTCGGCGCGCAGCGGGTCCTGTTCGCTGTAGGCCGCGCACGCGAACAGGAAGTCCTGCCAGGTCATGACGCCGCGCTCGTCGCAGGCGGCGTAGAAGTCGTCGGCCTCGTAGATGCCGCCGCCCCACACGCGCAGCAGGTTGACGCCGGCCTCGACCGCCTGGTCGATCCGGGCGGCGTAGCGGTCGCGGGTGACGCGGTGCGGGAACACGTCGTCGGGGATCCAGTTGGCGCCCTTGACGAAGACGGGGCGCCCGTTGACGACGAAGGTGAACCGGGCGCCGTGCTCGTCCGCGCCCGTGTCGAGGGTGACGGTGCGGAACCCGATGCGCGCGTGCCAACGGTCGTCGCCCAGGACGACGTCGAGGTCGTACAACGGCTGGTCGCCGTGCCCGCGCGGCCACCACAGCCGCACATCCTCGACGCCTAGCCGCAGCACGGCCCTCGTTTCCCCGGCGGCCACGGTGCCGGCGGCGACGACGCCCGCGACGGTCGCCGTCAGCGTCAGCTCGCCGCCGATGTCGTGCCGGGCGACGTCGACGTGCACGTCCACGACGCCGGTCGTCCCGTCGACGGTCACGACCGGGCGCACGGACGCGAGCCGGGCGGTGCTCCAGCCGTGCAGGCGCACCGGCCGCCAGATGCCGGCGGTGGCCAGGTCCGGGCCCCAGTCCCAGCCGAAGTTGCAGGCCATCTTGCGGATCGCGTTGTACGGGTGGTGGTTGACGTGCGGGCGCGCCCCGATGCGCAGGCTCTCCGCGTCGGCATGGCGCACGGGGGACGCGAACGTCACCGACAGCACGTTCGCGCCGGGCCACAGCGCGTCGGTCACGTCGACCCGGTACGTGCGGTGCTGGTTGGCGGTCTCGGCGACCACCAGGTCGTTGAGGCGCACCTGGGCGACGGTGTCGAGCCCGTCGAACACCAGCTCGGTGACGTCGTGCCCGTCGGGCACCCAGTCGAACGTCGTCTCGTAGCGCCAGTCGCACAGCCCGATCCACGCGAGCCGCCGCTCGTTGTCGTCCAGGTACGGGTCCGGGATGAGGCCGGCCGCGAGCAGGTCGGTGTGCACGGTCCCCGGGACGGTCGCGGGGATCGGGCCGGCTGCCTCGATCGCGTCGGGGACGGGACCGCCGATGGGCCGCAGGGTCCAACCGGTGTGCAGGCTGCGCATGAGTTCCTCTTCTCAGATGTTCGGGGCGAGGTCGGCGGCCAGGGCGAGCGCGCCGAGGACCCCGGAGCGGTCGGCGAGGTCGGGGGCGACCAGGTAGTGGTCGAGGTCGTCCGCGAACGCCGGCAGGGCCTTGCCGAGCCGGTTGACCGTCTCGGCGCGGACGGCGGCGAGCAGGCCCGGCAGGCCCAGGACGCCGCCGCCCAGCACGACCCGCTGCGGACTGAGCAGGTACGTGACGGCGGCGACGAGCTGGGCGAGGTAGAACGCCTGGCGCGCGACCAGCGCGGGCGCGTCCGGTCCCGCCCGCTCGGCCGGGCGACCGAGCCGGGCGGCCAGCGAGGGCCCCGACGCGAGGCCCTCGACGCAGTCGCCGTGGAACGGGCAGCCGCCCGCGTACGTGTCGTCGGGGTGGCGCCGGACGTGCAGGTGGCCCATCTCGGTGTGGACCAGCCCGCGCAACGGGCGGCCCGCCACGACCGCTCCCCCGCCGATGCCCGTGCCCACCGTCAGGTAGACGGCGTTGTGCAGGCCGCGGGCCGCGCCGAACAGCGCCTCGCCGTACGCGGCGGCGTTGACGTCGGTGTCGAGCGCGACCGGCACGCCGAGGCCGCGGCCCAGGATGCCGGCGACGTCGGTGCCGCCCCAGCCGCGCTTGGGCGTACTCGTGATGTGGCCGTAGGTCGGCGACGCGGGGTCGAGGTCCAGCGGCCCGAACGAGCCGATGCCGAGCGCGGCGACCGGGTGATCCGCGAAGAACTCGACGACGCCCGTCAGGGTGCTGGTCGGGTCGGCGGTGGGGATGACCCGGCGCGCGACGATGTCCCCCGCGCCGGAGCCGACGGCGCAGACGACCTTCGTGCCGCCGGCCTCAACGCCGCCGTACAACGTCACTTGACCGCTCCGGCGGTGAAGCCGTTGTAGATGAACCGCTGCAGCAGCAGGAACACGATCAAAGTCGGGACGATCACCAGGATCACGCCCGCGGAAATGATCTCCCACTGCGTACCGAAGGGGCCTTTGAACCTGAACAGCGCGGTGGAGATGACGCCGAGGTCGCGGTCGGGCATGTAGAGAAAGGGAATGTAGTACTCGTTGTAGACCGCAATACCCTTGATGATCACAACGGTCGCGATGGCCGGCTTCATCAGCGGCAGGATGACCCGCCCGTAGATCCGCAACGGGCCGGCGCCCTCGAGCGCCGCCGCCTCGTCCAGCTCCCGCGGGATCCCGCGCAGGAACTGCAGGAAGATGTAGATCGACACGATGTCGGTGCCCAGGAACAGCAGGATCGCCGACAGCCGGGTGTTGAACAGGCCCAGGTCGTTGACGACCTGGAACGTGGCCACCTGGGTGGTGACCCCGGGCACGAGCGTGGCCAGCAGGAACGCCCCGATGATGGTCTTCCGGAACCGGAACTCGAAGCGGTCCAGGGCGTAGGCGGCCATCGACCCGATGAGCACCGTCCCGGTGATCGACACGGTCAGGATGATGAACGTGTTGACGAACGCCCGCGCCATCTTGCCGTCGGTGAACGCGGTGGCGTAGTTGGCGAAGTTGAGCCAGTCGCCGGGCGGGTCGAACGGCCGCGTGGTGGCCAGTTCGTCGGCGGTCTTGAACGACGTCATGACAATGACGATCAACGGCAGGAGTACGACCACGCTCGCCCCGACCAGCGACAGGTACTTGAGCGTGGTGGCCAGCAGCGCCGCGGGGTGGCGACGGTGGCGCATGGCGGCCGCGCCAACGATGCTGCCCTCGCTTCGCTCGGTCATGACTTCACCACTTTCTCGTCGGGCAGGACCCGGCGCTGCACGTACGTGACCAGCAGGACGATGGCGAGGAGCACCACGGCCATCGCGGAGGCGAGGCCGACCTTGTAGAACTTGAACGCCAGCGACACCGTCTGGATCACGAACGTCTCGCTGCCGTTCGCGCCGCCGGTCATGATGTAGGGGATCTCGAACACCGACAGCGACCCGGAGAGCGCGAGGATCGCCGACAGGCCGACGATCGGCCGGATGCTCGGCAGGATCAGGTGCGTGAACTGGTGCCAGCGGTTCGCGCCGTCGATCTCGGCGGCCTCGTAGAGCTGGCCGGGGATCGACTGGATCGCGCCGAGGAACAGCACGAAGTTCAGCCCGAGGTAGCGCCACACCGACGTGCCCGACAGCGAGTAGTTGATGATGTCGGGGTCGCCGAGCCACTGCTGCGTCAGACTCTCCAGGCCCAGCGTGGACAGGGCCGCGTCGAGGGTGCCGCCGGGCTGGAAGAAGTACAGGAAGATCATGCCGATGGCGACGCCGTTGATCAGGTACGGGAAGAACAGGATCCCCTTGAACAGGTTGCGGAACCTGACGTTGAAGCTGAGCACCGTCGCGAAGTAGAGCGCGAGGACGATCTGCACGACGGACGCGCCGACGTAGTACAGGCTGACCTTGAGCACCTCGAACAGCTCGGGCCGGGTGAAGATCTCGACGTAGTTGTCGACGCCCACGAACGTCTTGGTCGGGTCCAGGCCGTCCCACGACGTCAGGCTGAACCAGAACATCTGCACCACGGGCACGTACGTGAACGTGACCAGCAGCGCCAGCGGCGCGAGCAGGAACAGGTACGGGGTAACGGTCCGGCGCCAGTCCCTACGGCGGCGCGGCGGCGTGGCGGCACTAGCAGTACTCATCGGAGCCAACCTCTGGTGAACGGGCCCGGGTGGTGGTGCGGACGGCGCCCCCGGCGCCGCCCGCACCCCACGCACCGCGGCAGGATCAGCTGGCCTTGGCCTGGGCGTCGGCCCAGCGCTTGTTCAGGTCGTCGAAGATCTGCTGCAGGGTCTCCTTCTTGGCCCCGCGGGCGGCGTCGACGATGCGCTGGCGGTACTTCGGGTCCCACAGGCCGATCTCGGCCGCCTTGTCGATGTTGCCGACGAGGGCCTCCTTGCCGGCCGGCGCGGGGGCGAGCTCGACGAGCTCCACGCCGGCGGTCTTGAAGTCGGCCAGGGTCGCCGGGAACTCGGCGCTCTTCACCGGGGCGATGCCGCCCTGGTCCGTGGCGTAGTTGGACTCGTTGGCGAACCAGTCGATCCACGCCCGGGCCGTGGCCTTGTTCTTGGAGTGGATGTTGATGGCGTTCTTGTAGTCGCCGCCGATCGCGGAGTGGAACTTGCCGCCCGCCTGGTTCGGGAACGGCAGGTAGCCGATGTCGGCCTTGTCGGTGGCGGCGGCCTGCATCTGCACGATCGACCAGGAGCCCAGCATCATCGTGGCGACCTTGCCGGTGCCGATGAGCTTCTTCGAGTTCTCCCAGTTCGTCGTCGTGGGGTCGTCCTCGGTCAGCTTCTGGTTCACCGCGTTGTAGAGCAGGGAGTCGATGAGGTTGTGCTCCTTGCCCTCGGCCCAGGGCGCGGTGTCCGCGCCGAGCTTGTTGACCGCCTCCGCGTCGCCGCTGACACCGCCGCGCACGCCCTCCCACTGGGTGAGCGGCCAGCCGTCCTTGTAGTTCGTGTACAGCGGGATGGCGTCGGTCCTGTCCTTGATCGCGGTGAGCGCGGTCAGGAACTCCTGCGGCGTCTTCGGCGGCGTGGTGACGCCGGCGGCGGCCCAGACCTTCTTGTTGTAGACGAAGCCCTGCGCGTTGCCGGTGATGGCCAGGCCGTAGACCTTGCCCTGGTACGCCTGCTCGTTCACGAACCGGTACTTCGCGCCGAGCTCGTCGACGGTGCCCAGCGGCTCGAAGAACGTCGGCAGCTGGTTGGCGGTCACCGAGTTCGGGATGAGCAGCACGTCACCGTAGTCGTCGGTGTTCATGCGGATGCGGACCTCACCCTCGTAGTCCGTGATCGCCTCGAACTTGACGCTGGTGCCGGGGTACTTGGCCTCGAACTTCTTCTTGTACTCGACGAAGACGTTGTCGACGAGGTCGGTGCGCTGGGTCAGCACGGTGATCTCGCCGGTGATGGCGTTGCCGTTGGGCTGCTCAGCCGCGTCGTCGCCGCAGGCGGCGGTCGCCGCGACGGCCAGCGCGAGCAGGCCGACGCCCAGTGTCCTTCGCTTCATGGGTGGTTCCACCTTCCGGTGATGTGTCCGGTTGCGCTTGTCGGTTGGTTCAGCCGGGTGCGGGGTGGCCCGTGGCCCGGCTCGGCCTGCGCACCACCGGAGTGCGGCCGGGGGCGAGACGTCAGGGATGAGGAGCCCTTGGCGCCCGTCCCGGACGCGGGCTGCGCTCGCGCCACGCCCGGGAGGGCCTCCACTTGACCCGGGTCCGACGCCGTTACGCCGATGCCGCATCACCGGCGTCGACCGGCTTCTTAACCGGGTAAGTTGCAGTCACGGTAGGAGCCGATGTCAACGATGTCAATAGTGTGTTAACCGGTTAGGCGTTAAAGGCCGCGCTGGCACCCGCTGTGGACGCCACGAACGCGCGGCCGGCGCCGCCGAGCGTCAGCGCGCCCGCGCCGGCCCGGCCGACCGCCGCTTGCCCGGGTTCCAGGTCGATCCGGCCGTCGTCGTCGCCGACCCAGATGTGCCCGATCGCCACGACCACCTTCGGGCCGGGCAACGACAGGGTGACGGACGGCCCGCCGGCGGCGACATCGACCGCCCGCAGCGCGAAGTCGTCCACGGGCACATCCCAGGCCAGTACGCCGTCGCCGGCCGGCTCGGCGCGCAGCACGGGTTCGGCGAGCACCTCGTAGCGCAGCACCCGCAGCACCTCCTGCACGTCGACCGGCTTGGCGGTCAGGCCCGCGCGCAGCACGTTGTCGCTGGCGGCCATGACCTCCACACCGGTCCCGCGCAGGTACGCGTGCGGGTTGCCGGCGGGCATCCAGACCGCCTCGCCCGGCGCCAGCAGCCGCCGGTTCAGCAGCAGGCTGACCAGCACGGCCGGGTCCGCCGGGTAGCGGTCGGCCAGCAGCCGCAGCAGCTCCAGGTCCCCGGCGAACTCGTCGGGTGGCCGCGCCGTCGCGGCCGTGGCGATCAGCCGCCGGGCGTCCTCGCCGCGGACGCGCATCAACAACCCGACGGCCGCCTCGAGCTCGCCGCCGGCCAGCAGCGCCGCGGCCCCACCCTCGACCGCGAGGGCGCGCAGCGCCGCGGCGGACCGCGCCGGGTCGCGGAACCCACACAGCACGTCGAACGGCTCGAGCGCCACCAGCAGCTCGGGCTTGTGCTGGGCGTCGGTGTAGCCCGGATAGCCGGTTGACCAGCGGGCCGCCGCGTGTGCCGGCTCGGGGTGGACCTGCAGCGACAGCGGCTGCTCCGCCGCCAGGATCTTGACCAGGAACGGCAGTCGCGGCCCGAACCTGGCCAGCGCGTCGCGGCCCAGCCAGTGTTCGGGTCGTTGCGCGATCAGGTCGTCGAGGGCGGCCGGTCGACCCGACCGCAGCACCGTGCCCGGCAGGTCAGGGTGGGCACCCAGCCACAGTTCGGCCTCCGGCTCGTCTCCACCGTCACGGCCCCGCAACGCCGCGATCGCACGACGCGACCCCCACGCGTAGTGCCGCAGCCCGCCCGACAGTGCCTCCACGTCCGCCCGCCTCCCCACCCCGACGCGAGCCCACATCACAGCACTGAACCGGTTCAGTGTCAACGTGGCACGGCGTGGACCGGCCGGGGCGTACGGGGACCGCCGCGCACCAGCTGACCTGGTCGGCGCGCCGGCATTTCTCGTCTCGCCGCCGGCCGACCACGTGGACAGCGGGTGGCTCGCACAGTGATGGCTAAACTTGGCCGGTGGCAACCGGAATGACCAGCGGCTCCATCGACAAGGCCCTGTCCGTGCTGGAGGCTGTCGCCCAGCACAGCCGCGTCACCGACATCGCCGTCGACACCGGCCTGCCCAAGTCGACCGTCCACCGGATCCTGCAGTCGCTGGTCGGCTGGGGCTTCGCCCGCACCGACGGCAACGGCGGCTACCTGCCCGGCCCCCGCATCCTCACGTTGGCCGGCCGGGTCATGAACCGCTTCGACCCGGCCCGCCACGCCGGCGCCGCGCTGCGCGAGATGCGCGACAGCACCGGGCTCACCGTCCACTTCGCCATCCGCAACGGCGACGAGGCGGTGTACGTGGAGAAGCTCGAGGGCCGCCGGCCGTACCAGATGCGCCCGCGCATCGGCATGAGCGTGCCGCTGCACACCACCGCGATCGGCAAGGCGATCCTGGCCCACCTGACCGGGGCCGAGGTCGCCGAGATCGTCGGCCGGTCCGGGATGAAGCCCATGACCGAGAGGTCGCTGACCACCCCGGCGGCCCTGCAGGAGCAGCTCGCCGAGTCCCGCCTGCGGGGCTACTCGATCGACGACGGCGAGAACGACCCCGACATCAACTGCATCGGGGCCGCCGTGTTCGACCACACCGGCACGGTCATGGGCGGCGTGTCCATCTCCGCGCTCGAGTTCGACCTCGACCTGCGCGACGAGGCCCTCGCCGCCGCCGTCATCTCCGGCGCCCGGCAGGCGTCCCTGGCGCTCGGCGCGCCACCCGAGCTGGTCGAGACCGGGCTGCTGCCAGGCGCCCCCGCCGCCTGACGGGGCCGGTCAGATCCGCAGGGCTCCCGGCGTGCTTCCCTCGGCGAGCCCGCAGGCGGTCAACGCGATCACCCCGCGACCCTCGACGATGGTGTGCGGACCGAGCCCCGACGGGTCGACGGACAGTCGCCCCGCCACGGTCGTGGCGTGCGCCTCGTCGGGAATGTTGAGCTCGCGCTTGACCTGCAGATACCGCTCCGTGAAGGCGTCCCCGCCGAGCGGCACGCCGTCGAAGGCGTCGTCGGGGAACGCGTCCACGTGCGGCAGGAGGTAGCCCTCCTCGCCTGGGTGCCCGTCGCCGATCTGCCCGTCGGGATCGAAGACGTCGTAGAAGCGGACGACCTCGCCGGCCTTGGCGATGCACCACGCGGTCCATCCGTCGCCGCAACTGGCGCCGTACAGGTGCGCCTCGCCGAAGACGCCGCTGAGCGCGGCGGAGCGGCTCATGGCGTCCGCGCGCCAGACCTCCTCGCTATCCTCGTCGGTGGCGTGCGCGACCGCCGGCAGGATCCCGAACACCAGCGTCCACCCGTCCAGGGCCGGCGACACGTACATGCGGCGGCAGTCGAGGTGGGCGACGGACGACCAGTTGTGCAGGTCGTTGTTCCAGGCCGACCCGCCCAGCCGCATCGTCACCGGGGTAGGCCTGGTCAGCTCGAACGCGTCGAGTACGGCGGCCTGGTCGGTGGTCGGCAGGGCGTACCAGGTCCCGCACAGGTGCATCGGCTCGGGCACCTCGTGCGCCGCCTTGACCTCGATGAGCCGGGTCACCGCCCGCTGGTCCGCCTCCTCCAGCGCGTCCCACCCACCGATGTCGGCGAGCGTGGTCAGCGCCGCGCGCCGCTTCCGCGCGCCGCCGCGGCGGATCTGCCGCAGCAGCGGCACCGCGGCCCAACCCACCTCGCCGATCGCCCAGATCGCGCGCCGACGCACGTCGTCGTCCGGGTCGTCGAGGAGGCCGGCGAGCGCGGGCAGGTAGGGTTCGCCCGCACCTTTCGGCAGTTGCAGGGCGGAGGCGGCAGCCTCCCTCACCCTCGCGACCGGATGGGGCATGGCAGACGCGTAGACCGCCTTGTCGGCGACGTCCAGGCCGCTGAAGGCCCAGCTGCACCGGCGGGCCACCTCGCAGGTCGGCGCGGCAGCTATCGCGTCGACGAGCGGACCGAACGCGGGTTCACCGATGCGCCGCAGCACGGCACCGGATACATGCCACTCGACGGGCGCGGACTCGTCACAGAGGACCCGCAGCACGGGACCGATGGCGGCCTCACCAACGGCGACAAGTTGCTCCTCGGCGGCCTTCCGCTCGCCCGCCACCTTGCTGGCGAGCTGCCCTACCAGCGCGTCGATGTCCACGTGTACCCCGTTTCGTGCCGCACCAGCATCAGCGCTCCCCGACGACATCGGCGCGGACGCCGACGGCGAAGATCCTAGTCATGACTGAGACCCCACCCGCCCTCGCCGAACTCCGGACCGCGATCGACGAACTGGACGGCGAGATCGTCCGGCTGCTGGCCTCGAGGGAGGCCCTGGTCCGCCGGGCCGCCCCGCTCAAGCGCGACGCCGACGCGGTCCGCGCGCCCGACCGGGTGGCCCAGGTGATCGCCCGCGTCCGCGACCTGGCCACGGAGGTGGGCGCCGACCCGACAACGGTCGAACGGATCTACCGCGCCATGATCCAGGCCTACATAGACCTGGAGTCGACCGAACACCACCGCCTCACCTCCGCCTAGCGCTACTGCACCAGCGCGGTCAGTCGTCGATGGCGAGGCGGCGGAGGTTGCGGGGAATCGGCAGCGAGACCGTGTGCGGCGAGGTCCAGTCATGCCCGTCGACGGCGCCCGTCACGGTCACGGCGACGTCGCCGAACTTCGGGTTCCACTGTCGGAACCCGGCCTTCGGGACGCTGCTCAACGGCAGGTCGGTCGACCCGTTCGGGCCGATGGTGCAGCCGACCACGTCCGCGCCGGACTCGCTGAACCGCCAGCCGAACGTGGGCTCGTGCAGGGCGACCTTGACCTCGAGCGGGTGAGCGTTGCCACTGCGGGTGACGCGCAGCCGCAGCTTCGGGCGCGGCCCGTACGGGTCGCCCTTCACGCTGATCTTCAGCGGTGGGGTGACCTCGCGCGCCCGACGCTGCGACTCGATGGTCGTGAGCCTGACGGCCGCGACCGCCTGTTCCTTCGTCGACCGCGCCTGCGACCGGGCGTAGATCAACGCCGCCGTCGAGATGAGCAACGCGGTTGCGGACATCAGCTCGGACGCGTTCACGTCCCACACCATGCCAGCGCGGGTCCCCGCCGATCGCCCTCCGGACGGGCGGGTCCGTGCGGCGTCCGCACGTCCGGAGGCGACGACCGTCGGACCATCCCGTCCGGGCGTGCAGCGCGTCAGCGACGCTCGCGGCGCCGGAGGGTCCGGTCGTAGTCCTGGAAGCGGGCCTTGGCGATGGTGGCGCGGTCCACCGTGCGCAGGACGATGCCCTCGGGCTGCCCCAGGCCGCCGTCGTCGAGGGCGCTGAACGTGCGTGGCAGGTGCTCCGCCAGGAACTGCCGGGTCTTGTCGAGGTCCGTGGGCAGCTCGCCGGCGTCCACCGTGAACAGCCGGGGCGTCAGCACCAGCCCGTCCCGGTCGGCCGTCGCAGCCAAGGCATCCTCGCAGAGGAACGTCTGGCCGCCCGACTCCCGCCACGCCGACAGTTCGGCGGGCTGGCGCCCCAGGAGGGCCTCGTAGTCGGCGAGCATGACCACGTCGAACAGCCGGTGCCCCACCTGCTTGTCCCCGGTGTAGTGCTTGCTCGCGGCGGTGACCTTTCCGCCGTACACCTCGAGGTAGTGGACGCGGATCGCGTCGGAGTCGACGGGGGCGAGGCGCTCGGCCACCGCCCGCAGCTCGGCGACGATGCCCAGCGCCGGGTTGCCGATCAGGTCGCCCTTCGCGTAGAGCAGCTCCTCGCGGCTACCGAGCAGGTACATACCGCCAGGAAGGCTGATGATCCTCGCATTTGTCCCGTCGACTTTCTCGGTCCCGATGACCTGCCCGGAGAAGGCGATCGCCTCGTCACGCAGGCTCCCGGTGGCCGGGTCCAGCGAGTGGTAGGTCGGGATCGACGGGTACTTCGTCAGGGAGTTGAGCACGCCGAGGTCCAGCGCGCGGACATCAAGAGCCATGGGCCGGAACGGTACGCACCACGCGACCGGGTCACAACGGCTTTGTCGCGTCGCCCCGGGGCCAGGCCGGGGCGACGTTGTCCTCGGTGGTGATGACGCCGCTGGACGAGCCGTTGACGTTGATCCGCAGGTTGACCGGTGTGTAGCTCGACTGCCGGCAGATGGTCAGGCTCAGCAGGTACTGCGTGTTGTTGGTGTCCAACTGGACCGTCCGACCGCGCCGGCGCCGTCAGCAGCAGTGCGGCGACGGAGGCGGCGGGCACGCTGAGCGCGCGGCCGGTACGGGCAAGGATCTTCACAGGCTCCTCCTTACGGGAGTCGAGGTGGAGATCAGCCTCGCGAGCCGTACCGGTTTCCGCCTGGACCGTGGCTGGACAGGGCCTCACGTACACGCGAGCAGCCGGAACAGCCGCGCGGGCAGCTCGGCGAGCGCCCGGTAGGACCAGGTGAACACCTCGCGCACGTCGGAGCCCGGGTCGCCCACGGACAACGCGTCCAGCCGCCACGTGCGGAACACAGCTCATCGGCGTACGCCCGCAGCGGGTGGGCGCCGCCGATGACCGCGCGGGCGGCCGCGACCACGACGGTGGCGGCCGCCCGTGCCACACGCCCGCGACCAGCTCGTCACGGGCGAGCGACTGCCCGCCGGCGAGCGCGAGCAGGCCGAGCACGGCCCGCCGCGCCGCCGGCCCGAGGGCGACCGGGTGCCCGTCGCGCCACGCGCAGACCTCCCCGAGCACCTGCACGCGCAACGACGTCGTCACATGTCAATGAGTCGATGATGATCGGTCGGCGCGTCGGCCGTACCGGGCGACGACCTGCGGGCCGATCTGCCCGAGGACGAGGTTCGGCAGGTCGAACCGGTCGCACCGGGCGAACTCGTTGCACCGGTACCCGCTGCGGTAGTCGCCCGTGAAGATGGCCGTGCGGTCGGTGTCCCAGTACTCCAGCCGGGCCGCGGCCCCCTCGGGCAGGGTGGCGTACCGCCACCGGCCGCGCAGCACGTCCGCGGTGCGCACCATCCCCCACTGGTACTCGAACTCGGTGACGTTGAACATCAGGTGAGCCACGCTGCCGTCGGGCGAGATGTAGCCGTCGATGACGCTACGGGGCACCCCGGCGCAGTACCGCGGGCGCCGGAAGGAGCCGGTAACGGGCGCGAGGCTGATGCAGGACCGGCGGGACCGCCAGGAGCCGAGGCTCCAGCGCGCGAGCAGCCGCCCGTCCGCGGTGGTGCCCAGCGCCCACAGACGCTCCCTCGCCCACCGCACGTCGCCGGTGCGCGGGTCCCAGATCGCCGCCCCCGTCGGGGTGTTCTCGAGCCAGGACTCCCGCAGCACCACGCCGTCGGGCGTGATGCCCACGGCGTTGAGCCCGTTGCTGTCGGTGTTCACCTCCGTACGGGCGACCACGCGCAGCGAGGGCAGGTCCACCAGCAGCACCGTCCGCAGCTCGGCCGGGCTGTCGCCCACGCCCGCGATGACCAGCCGCGTGCCGTCGTGCGACAGCTTCCAGTTGCCGCTGACCGGGGAGATCCGTTGCCCGGCACCGCCGGCGAGCGGGACGAACCACAGCGCGGCCCGGGCGCTCTCCGGCTCTTTCATGTAGAGCACCCAGCCGGACGGGACGCCGGCGGCCATCGTGGCGACCTGCCCCGCCGGCGGGCGCAGCGGCACCTGCGACCCGTCCGCTCTGAGGATCAGGTTGGTGCCGAGTATGTCGACGCCGTACCAGCCGGCGGTCGGCCTCGCGGGCGCGGCCGCGTGAGCCGCGGCGGCCGGGACGGACAGGACGACGAGAAACAGAACAACAAGAGCACGGAGCCCGACCATGGCACCCCTCCAGGCCGATCGACCATGGGGTGGCAGGCCAACTGTACGGCCTGGCAGGGGCGCCGCACCGGCAATTCACCGAAACTCTCATGAGTTTAGATCTATGAATCAGCACGTGCCCGCAGTCGATGGTTTTCGGAAGGCAAAACGTCTGACGACATCGTCGTCGCGGACGTTTAGTGACAATCATCAAACCCTCCAACGCATGCATCCTTTTCCATGCCCTGTCGCGTCTTTACGAATGAGCGTCGGCACGGGGCCGCGCCGAACGGGGAGGGAGCGCGGATGACCGCGTCCTTGATCGAAAGCAGAGTGGCACCAGGACGGCGGGCGGCAGAACCGGGAGCTGGAGACCGACCCGCGGCCGCGGGTGTCGGTGAAGCTGGCGTTCTGGCTGTCGGACGTGTCCGCGCCCGGCCGCGGCAACTTCAAGGTGGTGCCGGGCAGCCATCGGACCAACTGGATCGACGGGCCGCCCCGCCGCAACATGGAGTGGCCCGACCCGGCGGGCGCGATCGAGGTCTGCGCCGACCCCGGCGACGTCGTCATGTTCGACCGGCGGCTGTGGCACGCCCGCTCCCTCAACCGCTCGGCGATCACCCGCAAGGCGGTCTTCTTCGGCTACACCTACCGCTGGGTGGCGATGCGGGACGCGCCGCCGGCCGGCCTGACCGGGCTCACCGACGTGCAGCGCCAGCTGCTCGGCCTGCTCGACGGGCGCGCGGTCGAGCCGGCGGACGCCGGCGACCACGCGTGGGGCCACTACCCGGAGGACGTTCCGCTGTACGGGTGGCTGCGCGACAACGGGCACCTGGACCCCGCGTACCCACCGCTGCGTCCGTAGCCGGATCCGCGACCGGTCGGGGCGTGCCTGCTGCGCGCCCCGGCCGGTCCTACGATCGGACGGTGACCCCGGACGACACCGACCGGTTCGAGGCCTCGCGGCCGCGGCTGGCAGCCATCGCCTACCGCCTTCTCGGCACCGCCGCGGAGGCCGAGGACGCCGTGCAGGAGACGTTCCTGCGGTGGCACGCCGCCGACGTCGACCGGATCGAGGTGCCGGAGGCCTGGCTGACCAGGGTGCTCACCAACCTGTGCCTCAACCAGCTCGCCTCCGCGCGGGCGCGCCGCGAGGTGTACGTGGGTCAGTGGCTGCCCGAGCCGCTGCTCGGCGGGGACCCGATGCTCGGCCCGGCCGACACCGCCGAGCAGCGCGAGTCGGTCTCGTACGCGGTCCTCGCGCTCCTGGAGCGCCTGCCGCCCACCGAGCGGGCCGTGTACGTGCTGCGGGAGGCCTTCGACTACCCGCACCGGGAGATCGCCGGGATTCTGGACATCACGGAGGCGGCCAGCCAGCAGCACTTCCACCGCGCCAAGCAGCACGTCGCCGAGGGCCGGCCGCGCGTCGAGATCGACGAGGCCGCCGCCCGGCGGATCGTCGAGGAGTTCCTGGCGGCGGCCCGCACCGGGCGGACCGAGCCGCTCGTGCGCCTGCTCACCGCCGATGCGGTCTCGATCGGTGACGGCGGCGGCAAGGTCCCGGCGTACGCCAAGGTGTTCGAGGGCGCCGACGCGGTCGCGAGGCTCCTGCGCGGGTTGTTCACCCCCGGCGAGGCGAAGCGCGTCGTCATCGGCGGCTCCCCCGGAATCTACGTCTGGTCGGCGAACGGCGCCCCCGCCGTGGTGGCGGTGTTGCAGGGCCGCGTCGTCGGCGTCATGTGCCTGGAGGTCACCGCCGAGGGCATCGTGGCGATCCGCAACCAGGTCAACCCCGACAAGCTCGTCCGCGCGACCGCCGTGTGGGCGGCCGCCGACCACGGTGAGCCGCTGTTCCACGCGTTCTGAGGCCGCTATGACCTGCTTCACACCGCGAACCTGTCAGTAATCGCGGGGCCGCCCGGTTCAAGGGGGGAACCCAGCGAGACGGGAGCACGCCATGAAGCACCGCATCATCGTCCTCGGGGCCGGGTACGCCGGGGCCTTCGCCGCCGGCCGCCTCGCCCGACGGCTGCGCCGCGAGGACGTCACGATCACCCTCGTCAACGCCGAACCCGACTTCGTCGAGCGCGTCCGCCTGCACCAGCTCGCGGCCGGCCAGACCCTCACGCCGCGGCCCCTGGCCGACATGTTCGCCGGCACGGGCGTCGACGTGCGGGTCGCGAAGGTCACCGCCGTCGACGTCGACCGCCGCACCGTGACCGTCAACGGGTCCGAGGAGCTCGCGTACGACACGCTCGTCTACGCCCTCGGCAGCGGCTGGCACTCCCACGGCGTCCCCGGCGCGACCGAACACGCCCAGGAGATCGCCAGCCGTCCGGGCGCGCTGCGGCTGCGCGAGCGCCTGGCCGGCCTCGGCGCCGGGCAGCGTGTGCTCATCGTCGGCGGCGGCCTGACCGGGCTGGAGGCCGCGACCGAGATCGCCGAGGCCCGCCCGGACCTCGACGTCGCCCTCGCCGCCTCCGGCGGCCTCGGCGACTGGCTCTCCCCCAGGGGCCGCCGGCACCTGCGCCGGGTCCTCACCAACCTCAACATCGGAGTGTACGAGCACAGCGCGGTCACCGGAGTCGACGCCGACCGGGTCACCACCGCCGACGGCACGGTGATCCCGGCCGCGGTCACCGTCTGGACCACTGGCTTCGCGGTCAACCCGCTCGTCGAGGCGACCACACTGCGGGTGGCCGACGACGGCCGGATCATGGTCGACCCGACCATGCGCTCGCTCTCGCACCCGGACGTGTACGCCGTCGGCGACGCCGGCTCCGCGGCGGGCCGCGGCGACACGCCGCTGCGGATGTCCTGCGCGTCGGGCACCCCCATGGCGTGGCAGGCCGCCGACGCGATCGCGGCGCGCCTGACGGGCGGGAACCTGCCGAACGTCCCGCTGCGGTACTTCAACCAGTGCGTTTCGCTCGGCCGCCGGCAAGGGCTGATCCAGTACGTCACCGCCGACGACCGGGCCGTCCGGGCGGCCCTGACCGGCCGGCTCGCCGCCGTCTACAAGGAACTGATCTGCAAGGGCGCCGCCTGGGGCGTGGCCAACCCGACGTTCGGCCTGCCGACCCGGCGCCGCCGCGTCACGGCCGAGCGGCCCGCACCCGCCCCGGCGACCGCGTAGCGGGAGTCACGACGCGGTGCGGCGGCGCAGTGCGACAGGGCCGTCGCCCGTGAAGCCGAGCCGGCGGTACAGCGGCGCGGCGGCCACGCTCGCGTGCACGTCGATGACCGCGGCACCCTCGTCGACCAGCCAGTCCACGAGGGCCGCGGTCACCGACAGCGCGTGACCCCGACGGCGCCACGCCGGGTCGGTGACGACCCACTCGACGTACCCGGTGGTCTCGGTGCGCCGCCGTGGGCTGGGCAGGCCGTGGTGGAGCGCGCCGACGGCGCAGGCCGCGAGGCCGGTCGTCGGCGCGTCGACCACGAGGACGCCGACGTCGACCCAGAGGCGTCCCGCCAGGACCCGCCCGGTCCGCGCCGCCCACGACGCGTCGGTCGCGGTGCCGAGGTCCGCGAACATGACCGAGACGAGGCGCACCACCTCCGGCAGGTCGGCAACCGTGGCCCGCCGCGCCCGGGCCTGACTCTCCATACCGCTGCCCTCCGCCTCCTCGGTCACCGTCGGCCGGTACAGCATCACCGTGCCGCCGTCTCCCGGCGGCGGCGGGACGGTCGCGACCGTGTGCCTGGACCCGGTCAGGTCAGAAGGTCGCCGCCGGCGGCGGCACGGCCAGCTTCGGATTCCAGTGCGCCCACGCGGGCCGGCACCCGGCCCCGACCGTCTTCTTCATCAACGGCCAGCCCTGCTCGATCGTCTGACGCCGGGACCTGCGCGGCGTCCGGATCCCGGGCGCCGCGCGGCGTCAGCGCCGCGGCGGCTTCCGTCACCAGCGGCAGCAGCCGGTCGACGTCCGCCTCGTCGTAGTCGGCGTGGCGGCGCTTGCGCACCCCGTACTGGCTGAGCTCCACGTGCCCGTCGGCGGTCAGCCCGTGCCGGCGCAGCGTGGCGGCGACGCAGACGAGTACGCAGCCGTCCAGCGCCAGGATCGGCCGCCCGGAGTGGGCCAGTCGCACCAACGACGGCACGTCGCCGCCCAGCCCCGCTATGCAGGACATCTCGGCCACGCCCTGCCGGTCGAGCCGGATGGCGAGGGCGTTGGCGAGCTGGGCGGCGCTGGAGCACCCGGAGCACGAGTACACCAGCGGCTGATCTTTCGCCCGCCGACGGCCGGGCCCGGCGGTCTCGTCGGTCATGCGTGCCTCCTGCGGGATCGGTGACGGACGTCTCCCGGACCCTGACACGGGTCCGCAGCGTCCGCTTAGGGACTTTTGGCCTTTTCCACACGGGACCCGGGCCTCTCGACCGGCGGCTTCCGATCATGGATGGTGGACTCGACGACTCATGCAGGGAGGGACTGTGCCGCTTTCCGTCGAGAACGGCTGGCTGCGGAAGATCGCGGACGACCCGCGCCACTCGCAGTGGTACGTCCAGCGGTTCCGGGAGATGGCCGCCCGGGGCGCCGACCTCGCCGGCGAGGCACGCCTGATCGACGCGATGGTGCCGCGCGGCGCCCGGATCCTCGACGCCGGCTGCGGCACCGGCCGCGTGGGCGCCCACCTCGCCGCGGCCGGTCACGACGTCGTCGGTGTCGACCTTGATCGCGAGCTGATCGCCGCCGCCGAGCAGGACCACCCCGGGCCGCGCTGGCTGGTCGGCGACCTCGCCGAACTGGACCTGCCGAGCCTCGGCACCCCGGCCGACTTCGACGCGATCGTCTGCGCCGGCAACGTCATGGCCTTCCTCGCGCCGGCCACCCGGGTGGAGGTCCTGCGCCGCTTCGGGGTGCACGCGCGCGCCGGCGGCCGGATCGTGATCGGCTTCGGCGCGGGCCGCGGCTACGAGTTCGACGCGTTCCTCACCGACGTGGCGGACGCCGGGCTGCGCACCGACCTGCTCCTGAGCACCTGGGACCTGCGCCCCTTCACCCCCACCTCCGACTTCCTGGTAGCGGTCCTCACCACCAGGCCCTAGCCGCGGCGAGACGGACCCGCCGAATCGGCATATCAGTCCAGGTGGCCGCCATTAGGTAGCTCGCGATCGGGCGTGCTCGATCGACAGGGCGGCTGTGGGTCGCGCCCGCGTGGCGGCGGCGCGCCCTGCTCGGCAGGCGGCTGGTGTGGTGCACCGCGGGCCTGGCCGGGATCGTCGCCGACGGCCGCGGCCTGCACCGCGACCTGTAGCGGTGCCCGGGTCATCGCGCCTGGAAGCGGCCCGTGCGCTGGAAGGCGGCGTACATGTCGAGGACGGCGGCGGTCTGTGGCTGCAGCGGACCGGGCGGAGCGGCCGCGTCGGCGAAGGCGACCTCGAGGACCTCCTCATCGTCCACCGCGAGGTCGCCGGACCATCGCCGCGCAGCGAAGCACATGGCGAAGCAGTGCGTCCGGTCGCCGTTGGGATAGGTGACGAGGTGGACGCCGGGGTCGGACAGGCAACCGAACGGAACCAGGTCCTCCTCGGCCACCACCAGACCCGTCTCCTCGCGGATCTCCGCGACGGCGGTCCCGGCGAAGGTGACTCCCGGTTCCGCCGAGCCCGCCGGCACCGCCCACAGGCCCGTGTCGGTCCGCCGTTGGAAGAGGACCCGCTCCTGGTCGTCGACCAGCAGCACCTGCGCTCCCGGCATGACCAGCAGGCGTGAGCCCACGAGCTGTCGAAGCTGCCAGGTGTGCGAGCCGACGTATCCCATCAGGCCATCGAACCAGGCGGCCAGCGGCCGGTCACAGGTAGGCGTCCAGCGCGGCGGCGCCGGTGAGCATGGCGCGTATTCGTCAGAACGGCAGGGAACGGCCGGCTGGCCTGGACGTCACCAGATCATCGCTGGTGCCGCCGGCCCGGGCGGTCACCCGGGCCGGCGGTACGGTCACTGCAGGGACGCGTCGTCGAGGTAGAGGCTGTCCGTGCCGGACGCCGTCTCGACGTAGAACGTGGCGCTGGACAGGGTGCCGGTCCACGACACCGTGGCCGTGCCGGTCAGCAGCGTCCACCCGGAGGAGTTCACCGCCGTGGCCGGCGTCAACGACACGTAACTGGTGGTGCCGTTGGCCGTCAGCGCCAGGGTGGCCTTCGCGCTCGGCGTGCCGGACTGCGCACGCACCCACACGTTGGTCAGGTAGCTCTTCCCGTTGGTCAGCTTCGAGGTGACATTCTGGCTGGGGCCGTTCCACGAGGCGGTCCGACCGGTGATGGCCAGCGACCGCGAGCCGCCGCGCACCACGCTGGTGTCGGAGGCCAGCGTGCCGGCGCCGAACACGCCCCAACCGGTAGTGCCCGACTCCATGTCGCCGTTGGTGAGAACGCTGGCGCTGGCGAGCGGCGTGAACTGCCAGTAGTTCAGGTTGAACAGGTTGCCGCTGCCCCCGGTGAACCGCAGGTACAGGTCGTGGGTGCCGGTCGCGCCGCTCACCGAGCAGCCCGCGTTCGTCCAGGTCTGCCAGCCGCCGGTGCCCGGCACGGTGCAGGTGCCCACGACCGTTCCGCTGGTGCTGTCCAGCCGCAGCTCGATGCGTCCACCGCTGGCGGCGGAAGCGACCCGGGCGTTGAAATACGTGGCGCCCGAGCCGAAGTTGACGCCCTTGACCTTGATGTAGTCGCCGTTGGCGATGTATCCGACGTTCATGCCGCCCTCACTCGAGGGCTCCGTCTCGACGCCGACGGACCAGGCGATCGTCTCCGCCTCCTGGCGCACGTACGGGTTCAGCGTGCCGATCTGCGGCGCGCCGGTCGTGGTCATGTTGATCGTCGGGATGGTGCCGTTGGAGTTGTACGTGAACTTCTCCACGGCCACGGACCGGGTGAAGCCACCACCGCCCGGCAGGGCGCCGTTGTGGTAGAAGAAGTACGACCCGCCGTTGAAGTCGATGACGCCGGCGTGGTTGGTGAAGCTGCTGCCCTGCCGGGGCATCACCGTCCCCCGGTACGTCCACGGGCCGGTGGGACCGGGCGCCGTCGAGTAGCCGATGAACTCCGAGCAGCACTCGGCCGCGAACACGTTGTAGTAGAGGCCGTTGCGCTTGTACACCCACGGCCCTTCCTCGTACAGCGTGGGCCGGCTGGTGTTGCCGGTCCGGGTGCCGAAGCCCGCCGTGGTGAGCGGGATCTGGGTCAGCCCGCCCGAGTACGAGATCATGTCCGCGTTCAGGCGCACGTACCAGAGGTTGGGGTTGCCCCAGTAGAGGTACGCCTGGCCGTCGTCGTCGATGAGGACGTTCGGGTCGATCTCGCCGTTCTCCAGCAGCGGCCGGCCGAGGGCGTCCGTGAACGGCCCGGTCGGGCTGGTGGAGACGGCGACGCCGATGGCCTTGCGGCCGGTGGCCCGGTTGTTGACCGGCACGTACCAGTAGAACTTGCCGTTGCGGTACGCGACGTGGCCGGCCCACGCGTCACTGCTGGCCCAACTGAACGTCGCCAGGCTCATCGGGGAGCCGTGGTCGGTCCAGTTCACCATGTCCGCCGACGAGTACACCCGCCAGTCGCGCATGGTGAAGTACGTCGAGCCGTCCTCGTCGTGTCCGGTGTAGAGGTAGACGCGGCCGTTGTGCACCAGCGGCGCCGGGTCGGCGGTGTAGATCGTCTGCACGATGGGGTTGTCGGCCTTGGCCACCCCCTGCACGACGGCGACCATGCCGGCCACGGACACCGCGCTCAGCAGAAGAGCGATCTTCCTTCGCATGCTCACTCTTCTGGTCATGCCCGCGCCCAGCGCTGGTTGGCTGCGCCGTGGCACGTCCACACGATGACGGCGGTGCCGTTGGCGGTCGCCGCGTTGTTCACGTCGAGGCACAGATTGGGGAAGCGCACGCTACTGATCGACCCGTTGCTGTTGAGGGTCCAGTGCTGGTTCGTGCCGCCGTTGCAGTCCCAGATCTGCACCCGCGTGCCCGCCGCGGCCGAGGTGGGAATGTCGAGGCACTTGCCGAGGACGCGCAACTCGGCGCCGTTCTGGCTGAACTGCTGGTTGGCGTTGGTGTGGCAGTCCCAGATGAGCGCCTGCGTACCGTTGGCGGTCCCGCCGTTGTTCACGTCCAGACACCGGCCGGACGCCTCGCCGCGCAGCCGGAACGTGCTGGGCGCGGACGTGGTGGGCGGCGTGATCGTTCCGCCGCCGCTGACCCGGTAGACGGCCGTGCCGTGCGCCGGGACGCTCGCGCTGATCGCGCCGCTGGTCGTCGTGGTCGCGTTGGTCCACGCGTCGCGCAGCGTGAACGAGCTGCCGCTCTTGCCGATCGCGGCCGCCGTGGTCGAGATCGTCGTCGTGGAGCTGCCCTGGTTGAACAGCGCGACCGCGACGTCGCCGTTGGCCAGCCGCTTGGCCAGCACGCGACGCGTACCGTCGAACGAGACCTGCGTGGCCTGCAGCCCCAGCGTGTCCTGGTTGATCGCGATCAGGTTCGCGTTCTTCAGGATGGTCTGCGTGGCCGACGACATGTTGCGCAGGTCGTTGCCCGCGATCAGCGGCGCGGCCATGATCGACCACAGCGCGAAGTGGCTGCGCTGTTCAGCGTCGGTCAGGGTGCCGCGGCCGACCTCCATCATGTCCGGGTCGTTGAACGCGCCGGGACGGGCGTAGTGGGCCAGCGGCACGTTGACGTTGACGATGTTCTGGATACCCATCGGGTACCCGTTGGTCTGGTTGGTCACCCAGTTGAGGGTGATGTCCTCGGTGGTGCGCCAGATGTTGGCCACGTCGCCCCAGTTGCGCATCGGGCCGGTCTTCTCGTGGATGCTGTTGGGGTTGATGCTGTACAGGATCGGCCGGCCGGTCGCGGCAAGCGCGTCGCGCATCCGGGAGAAGATCTGTACCTGGTAGTCGATGGAGCCGGTGGGCGAGCACCAGTCGTGCTTGAGGTAGTCCACGCCCCACGCGGCGAACTGCCGGGCGTCCTGCGCCTCGCGGTTCAGGCTGCCGGTGGCGCCCGCGTAGCTGCCGAAGTACTGCGCGCAGGTCTTGTCCAGCGGCGCCTGGTAGATGCCGAACTTCAGCCCCTTGCTGTGGATGTAGTCGCCGAGCGCCTTCATGCCGCTCGGGAACCGGCTCGGGTCGCCCTGCAGGTTGCCGGACGAGTCGCGGTTCGGGTTCATCCAGCAGTCGTCCACGACGACGTACTGGTAGCCGGCGTCGCGCATGCCGCTGTTGACCATGGCGTCGGCCATGCCACGGATGAGGGACTCGTTGATGTTGCAGCCGAACGTGTTCCAGCTGTTCCAACCCATCGGCGGCGTGCGACCCACGCCGTTGTCCAGCGCCTGAGCCGAGGGCAGGTTCAGGGCGACAGCGCCGCCGGCCGCCAGCACCGCCACGGCGGCCCACGTGGCGAACTTGGTAATGCGTTTCACTTTCGCTCCCTACGGTCACGATGGTCCGGGGTCGGGGCGGCGGTCGACGCCCCGACCCCGGTCGGGAATTACGGTGTGGTCATGGTGAAACGGGGCACGGTGACGGAGCCGCCGAGCGACGCGGTGGCGTAGTTGAAGATCCCGTACCGGTATCCCATGAAGAACTGCCAGGCGTTGTTGAGCGTGAACGCCGGACCGAAACTGGTGAAGTTGGTGCCGTCGGTGCTGTAGGAGAACCGTGCCTGCCGGCCGCTGCCCGGCCGGATGTCGGCGTTGACGCGCAGCCAGATCCGCCCGCCGGAGATATTCGCCGAGGCGGCCTCGGACCCGGTGTTGGTGGTCGCCCAGCTGCTGTTCATCGCCAGGCCGTTCTGCATCACAACCCGGGTGGCACCGTTGTCCTTCTTCACTCCGATCCACGCCGAGGAGTCGCGCAGCATGGCCAACCCCGCCCGGTCGCCGTTGGCCATCGAACCGTAGTTGAGCTCGATCGTGGCCGTCGACGTCGGCCCGAGGATCCGGTGGGTCAACGTGTTGCGGGCGGCGTAGAGGTCGGTCGTCACCGTCGCGGTGGACAACCGCAACCCGCTACCCACGCTGAACTTGCTGGTGTCGGGGTTGTGGTTCCACTCCCATTCCGGACCCAACGTGGTGAACGTGTCGGTGCCCGTGGGGGGCTTCACCGTCCGCGGCGGTTGGGGGACATTCGGGTACGGGTACGAAGCGCCCCACGCCCCGTTGACCGTCTGCAGGACGGGCCACCCGTCCGACGACCAGTTGACCGGCGCGAGGGCGGGCACGCGTCCGCCCGGGTAGGCGTCCACGAACGCCAGGTAGTACCACTGGCCGGCGGCCGTCTGCACCAGGCCACCCTGGTGCGGCACCCCGCCGCCCGAGATCGGACCGGGCAGGTTCAACAGCACCTGCCGCATCTCGTACGGACCCCAAGGGCTGGTCGACCGGAGCACGTACTGCCCGTTCGCGGGGCGGGTGAGCCAGATGTAGTAGTAGCCGTTGCGCTTGTAGAACCGCGCGCCCTCCAACGTGCCCACCGACGACGGGGTCGTGAAGACCTGCTGGGAGCGCACCTGCGAGGTCCCGTCGGACGACAACTGGGCAACGCTGATCGTCGAGTTGCCGTACGCGACGTACATGGTGTCGTTGTCGTCGATGAGCAGGCCGGCGTCGTAGTAGCAGTTGTTGATCCGCGCCTTCTTCGTCCACGCCCCGTCGGGCGAGGTGGCGGTGTAGACGTAGGTGCGGTTGAACTCGACGCACCCGAGCCAGTAGTAGGTGGAGTTCGACCGGCGGTAGTTGAACGCCGACGCCCAGATGCCCTTCACGTACGCCCGCGACCCCGACATGTCGTAGGCGCTGGAGTCGAAGTCCAGGTTCGGCACCGAGTGCCCCGCGACCTCCCAGTTCACCAGGTCGTACGAGCGCAGGACGGGCGCGCCCGGCGAGTAGTGCATCGTCGACGCGGAGGCGTAGTACACGTCGCCGACCCGGATGATGTCCAGGTCCGCGAAGTCCTCCCACAGCACCGGGTTCGCGAACGTCGACGACGGCGGCCACGAGCCCGAGCCGGTCGTGGGCGGCGCCGAGGTGGGCGTGCCGGAGACGGTGCCAACGGCGACGAGCTGCCACTGCTGGTTGTTGCCGCCCCAGTCGTCGTACTGGACGACGTTGGCCCCGTCGGCGGTCGAGGCACCCTGGATCTCCAGGGCCTTGTTGCTGTTGCGGTTGAGGAACCGGACGTAGCCGCCGGACGAGTCCGCCAGGCGCCACTGCTGGTTGGTGCCGTTGCCGTCCGTCCACTGCACGATCGAGCCGCCGTTGGCGGTCGAGAAGTTGTAGACGTCCAGGACCTTGCCGGAGTGGCGGGACAGGATCCGGTAGTAGCCGCCGCCGGAGTCCACGAAGCGCCACTGCTGGTTGTTGCCGTCGTTGCGCGACCACTGCGTGATCCGCGCGCCGTCGTTCGTGGCGAGGTTGTAGACGTCCAGGGCCTTGCCGCTGTTCCGGTTCACCAGGACGTACCAGGTGTTGGTGTCAACGGTGGCCGCCGACGCCGGCAGCGCGGTCGCCACGGCCCCGACGGCCGCGGCCACCACCAGCGCGGCTGCCGGCACGAACTTCCAGCGCCAC
Organism: Luedemannella flava; assembly: GCF_039528515.1. NCBI lineage: Bacteria > Bacillati > Actinomycetota > Actinomycetes > Micromonosporales > Micromonosporaceae > Luedemannella > Luedemannella flava. The sequence continues at coordinate 184 of NZ_BAAALT010000078.1, read as the reverse complement.
CCGCGCCGTCGCGGCGTAGCCGCTGGGGAAAAGCTTGACACTGCGTCCTCCTGAGGGGAGACAAAGTGTTAACGTTCACATACATACAGGTCATGCTGGGTACCCGGCGGGCCCGGCCGTGGCCGGACCCGCCGGGTCACTCACTAGCGCTGCAGGGTCAGCACGCCCGGCCGGTAGGGCAGCA
>NZ_BAAALT010000077.1:0-14865 GCF_039528515.1 Luedemannella flava | reverse complement strand
ACCGGCGGCCGCCTCTCCCCCGCCTACGCCCGCCCGCCCCGCTGAGCCCCGGCCGGGCGACACCCCCCGGCGTGCGCACCGCCTCCTCGTTGAACACGGTGGAGGCGGTGCAGACCACGATGAGATCACGAATCCCGCGCCCGCTCGGGCGCCTCGACGGCCTGATCACCCGGGCGTTGCTGCGGCAGTCCTGGCGCGGCCTGGACGCCGCGCCGCGCTGGTGGACGCCGGTCGTGCAGAGGCTCGCCGCCCGGGCCACCCTGGGCCGGGCCGCCCGACCGGCCGCGCCGGGGTCAGGCGGACTCGCGCACCACCAGCTCGGTGGGCAGCGTGACGGCGGAGGGGGCGTCGCCGGCCACGAGACCGAGCAGCAGCCGGACCATCTCGCTGCTGATCCGGGCCCACGGCTGGCGGATAGTGGTCAGGGCCGGCTGTGAGGTCAGCGCGATGCTCGAGTCGTCGAAGCCGCCTACCGCGACGTCACCCGGCACCGACCGGCCGGCGCGGCGCAGCGCGGTGAGGGCGCCGGCCGCCGTGAGGTCGGAGGCGACGAAGACCGCGTCGAGGTCGGGCGCCTGGGCGAGCAGCCGCTCCATGGCCGCCTCGCCGCTGGCCCGGGTGTAGTCGCCGGTCACCACGAGCGACGGGTCGCCCGCCTCGCCGAGGACCTCCCGGTAGCCGGCGAGCCGCTCGATGCCGCCCGCCGTGTCCAGCGGGCCGGTGATCATGCCGATCCGCCGGCGGCCCAGGCCGGTCAGGTACTCCACCATCTGGCGGGCGCCGTCGCGCTCGTCGACGCCGACGTAGGCGACCCGGCGCTCGTACCCGATGGGCTTGCCGCAGGCGACCACGGGCAGGTCCTGCGCGGCCAGGTCGTCCAGCAACGGGTTGCCCCGGTGGGTGGAGACCAGCAGTGCCCCGTCGACGTGCCCGGAGGTGAGGTACCGGGTGACCCGGGGCCGCTCCTCCGGGGTGCCGGCGATGGTCATGACCAGGGTGATGTCGTGCTCGGCGAGGGCCTGCGTGCAGCCGTGCATGAGCAGGCTGAAGTTCGGGTCCTCGAACAGCCGTTCCTGCGGCTCGGTCAGCACGAACGCGACGGACTGGGAGCGCTGGGTGACCAGGCTGCGGGCGTGCTGGTTCACCACGTACCCGGTCTGCCGGATGGCCTTGGCGACGGCCTCCGCCGCGGGCCGGCTGACGTTGCGGCCGCCGTTGAGCACGCGCGAGACGGTCCCGCGGGAGACGCCAGCCACGGCCGCCACGTCATCCATGGTCGGCCGCGGCCGGCGTGCCGGACCGTTGGACTGTCTCACCACGGTCATGCTGATCTACCCCTTGGTGGCTCCGGAGAGCAGGTCGATACGCCAGTATCGCTGCAATGTCAGGAACAACGCCGCGAGCGGCAAGATCGACAATAGCGAACCGGTGATCACCAGGGTATACAGCGCGGGGGTGGTGTTGCCCTGCCTGAGCAGCGTGTACAGGCCCACAGTCAGCGGGAACTTATGGTCATCGCTGAGCATGACGAACGCGAGCAGAAAGTTGTTCCAGATCGCCACGAACTGGAACAGGAACACCGTAACCAGGCCAGGTCGCATGATCGGCAGGGCGATCATGCTGAAGATGCGCACGTCGCTGGCCCCGTCGGTGCGGGCCGCCTCGATCAACGAGTCCGGGATCGCGGCCGCCGCGTAGATGCGGGCCAGGTACATGCCGTACGGGCTGACGATGCTCGGCAGCAGCACCGACCAATACGAGTCGGTCAGGCCGACCTTCGCCATCAACAGGTACTGCGGGATCGCCAGCGTGACGGCCGGCACCAGCACGCCCGCGAGCAGGATGTTGAAGATGACGTTCCGTCCCCGGAACCGGTACTTGGCGAGTGTGTATCCGGTAAGCCCGGAAAGTACCGCGGAGAGGAACGCGCCCGCGCCCGCGTAGAAGGCGGTGTTGGCGGTCCACTCCCAGAACATGCCACCCCGGTAGGTGGTCAGGTCGTGGATGTTCTCGAACAACGACGTGCCGGGCATGAAGGTGAGCGTGTCGAACAGGTCGTCGCGGCTCTTCGTCGCCGCGATGACGACCCACGCGACCGGGGTCAGGCAGTACAGCGCGCCCAGCATGAGGGCGGCCGTGCCGAGGACACTCGTTCTGCGCTGCTTCTGCGGGCGCGCCGGCGGGTGCTTGTGGGTGCTGACGGACCTGTCGGTCGCCAGGGCCGTACTCATTGATCCTCCGATCCGAAGGCGCGATTCTGCACTGCACGCAGGAACCCGAAGGAGAGGATCAGGGTGATCCCGGCGATCACGATCGACGTGGCGGCGGCCGAGTAGAGGTCGTTGCGCACGAAGGCGTCCCGGTAGATCTTCATCAGGGGGGTCCAGGTCGACGACAGCGAGTTGGTCATCGGCGCGAGCGTGGTGGGCTCGGTGAAGACCTGCAGCGTCGCGATGAGCGAGAACACGGTGGTCATGATGAGGGCCGGCGTCACCAGCGGAATCTTGATCCGCCAGGCGATCTGCCACTCCGAGCAGCCGTCGATGCGGGCCGACTCGAACAGCTCGCGCGGGATGGCCCGCAGCGAGGTGTAGATAACGATCATGTTGAAGCCGACGCCGCCCCAGACGCCGATGTTGGCCAACGCCCCGACGATCGAGCCCTGACCGAGCAGGTCGGGTCCCTCGACGCCGAACCGCTCGAGAACGTAGTGCAGCGGGCTGACCGCCGGCAGGTAGAGGAAGCCCCACAGCAGCGAGGCGACCACGCTCGGCACGGCGTACGGCAGGAAGATCGCGATCCGGCCGAACCGCGCGAACCGGGTGCGCGGCGCGTCGAGCAGCAGCGCGAACAGCAGCGCTGACAGCAGCATGGCCGGCAGCAGGATCGCGCCGTACCCGAGCACGCGCAGCGCGCCCGCCCAGAGCTCCGGATCGGTGAAAGTCGCCTGGTAGTTGTCGAGTCCGGCGAAGATCTCCTTGCGGGACCCCTTGCCGAGGCCGAGGCCGGAGACCTTCACCTTGCGGAAGCTCAGGTACGCGGTGTACCCGATGGGGACCAGCAGAACGAGGGTGAAGAGGACCACCGCCGGGGCGAGGAAGACGTACGGCACCAGGTTCGGTGCCGTACGCTTCCGCGACCGGCCGGCAGGTGTTGCGTCCACGGACATGTGTGCGCTCCTGTGCCGACTCTGTATGGGGCGGTGGTTAGCCGGCGACCTTGAAGCCGGCCTTCTTCAGGTCGTCCAGGGTCGTCGTCTGCATGGTGTCCAGGGCGCCGCCGAACGGGGCCTTGTCGGCGATGGCCTTGGCGAAGGCATCCTTGTACGCGCTGTACGCGACGTTGACGTTGGGGCCGAAGGTGAAGCCGGCCGCCGTGTCGGCGATGCCCTTGGCCGTGACGTAGAAGTCAGGCTGGTTCGGGAAGAAGTCGGGCGCGGTGGCCAGCGCCGGGCCGGCCTGGGCCGCCTTCGACGCCGGGTAGATGCCACCCTCGCGGACCAGGGCCGCGACGGCCTCGGGGTCGGTGTTCAGCCAGACGGCGAACTGCGCGGCCGCGTCCTTGTGCTTCGAGCCCTCGGTCACCGCGGTGGTCGAGCCACCCCAGCTACCGGTCTTGTTCTCCCCGGCGACCCACTGCGGCAGCGGCGCCATGGCCCACTTGCCCTTCGTGTCGGCCGCGTTGCCGGCCAGCACGCCGGGACCCCAGATCGCGCTGGGCCAGGCCAGCAGGGTGCCGTCGTTGAGCGACTTGTTCCACTCGGGGGTGTACATGGGCTTGCTGTCCACGACGCCCTCGGCGACGAGGCCGCTCCAGTAGTCGGTGACCTTCTTGGTGGCCGGGTCGTTGACCGAGACACTCCAGGTGTCGCCGTTCACGCCCCACCACGAGGCACCGGCCTGCTGGGCCAGGCCCACGAACCAACCCGGGTCACCCGAGGAGAAGGTGGTCAGGTAGGACTTGGGGGCCTTCTTCCTCGCCGCACGCGCCGTGGCGGCGAATTCTTCCCAGGTCTTCGGCACGGTCAGGCCGTACTTCTTGAAGAGGTCCTCGCGGTAGTAGAGCATCATCGGGCCGACGTCCTGCGGGATCGCGTAGACCGCGTCGCTGCCCAGGGTGACGGTCTGCCACACACCGTCGGCGAAGTCGCTCTTCGCGTTGCCGACCTTGTCCTTGATGTCAGCGAGCACGTCGTTGCTGACCAGCGTGGGCAGGGCCTGGTACTCGACCTGGGCCAGGTCCGGCGGGCTGCCGGCCTTGGCGGCGGTCAGGAGCTTCGTGACCTCCTCGTCACCCTGAGCCTGCTTGCTCGCGGTGACGTGGATGTTCGGATGCGTGGAGTTCCACTTCTCCACCACCTTGTCGATGTTCGGCACCCAGGTCCAGAAGGTGAGCTCCACCTTCTCGTCCGTCTTCGTGCCGCCACCGTTGTCGCCGCCGCTGTTGCACGCGGCCGCGAAAAGGCTGACGCCGAGCAGGAGAACCGCAGCGGTCCTCCGTCGTGCGATGCGCATAAACGCCCTCCGGCATTGTGAGCATGGTCAAGATTGCGGTGGTGTTTCATGGCTGTGAGCGCTCACAGTCTTGGGGCGTTTCCGGCACGTGTCAATAGGCACCTAGTTCCAAAATTTGCTCCTAGACAACGCCGTAAGCTGTACGGAGGATGTTGGGAGCGCTCACAGCCTGGAGACAGCACATGCACCCACTGACGGCCGTACCGGCCAGCCCAGCGGACCCCCATCGCGGTCCCGCCAACAGCTCGTTGCGCTTCGGCAACAGTCCGGCCACATTGGACACCACGCTCGACGTGGTGCCCGGTGTCGCGCCGGCGCGATGGCCGCGGCGGCCGGCCGGCATCGCCTATGGCGGCGACTACAACCCCGAGCAGTGGCCGGAGGACGTGTGGGCCGAGGACATCGCGCTCATGCGCGAGGCCGGGGTCAACCTCGTGAGCGTGGGCATCTTCGCCTGGGCGAAGCTGGAGCCGACGGAGGGCCTGTTCTCCTTCGACTGGCTCGACCGGCTGCTGGACCAGTTGCACGCCGCCGGCATCGCCGTCGACCTGGGCACCCCCACCGCCGCGCCGCCGCCGTGGTTCTCCCACCGTCACCCGCACGTGCGGCCGGTGACGCGCGAGGGGCAGGTGCTGGGCAGTGGCGGCCGGCAGGGCTTCTGCCCCAGCTCCCCCGAGTACGCGGTCGCTGCGTCGCGGGTGACCACGCAGCTCGCCCGCCGTTACGCGACCCACCCCGCCGTCGTGCTCTGGCACGTCTACAACGAGTACGGCGCGCCGGTCGGCGAGTGCTACTGCGACGTGTCCGCGGCCGCCTTCCGCGACTGGCTGCGTGCCCGCTACCACGACCTGGACGCGCTCAACGAGGCGTGGGGCACGCTGTTCTGGAGCCAGCGCTACGGCGACTGGGCGCAGATCGAGGCGCCGCGCGCGGCGGCGACGGTGGTGAACCCGGCCCAGCGGCTGGACTTCGCGCGCTTCACCTCCGACGCGCTGCTGGCCAACTTCCGCCGCGAGCGCGACATCCTGCACGAGCTGGCGCCCGGTATCCCGGTGACCACGAACTTCCAGCTCGCCAACTGCAAGGCGCTGGACTACTGGCAGTGGGCCGGCGAGGTCGACGTCGTGTCCAACGACCACTACCTGCAGGCTGAGCGCCTCGACAACCACGTCGAGCTGGCCATGTGCGCCGACCTGACCCGCTCGGTGTCGGCCGGCCGGCCGTGGCTGCTCATGGAGCACTCCACCAGCGCGGTGAACTGGCAGCCCCGCAACGTCGCCAAGCGGCCCGGGCAGATGCGGCGCAACAGCCTGTCGCACGTGGCGCGTGGCGCGGACTCGGTGCTGTTCTTCCAGTGGCGGGCCAGCCGGCGCGGCGCCGAGAAGTTCCACTCGGCGATGCTGCCGCACGGCGGCGCCGGCACCCGGATCTGGCGCGAGGTCGTCGACCTGGGCCTGGACCTGAGCTCGCTGCGTCCGCTTCGCGGCACCCGGGTCACCGCCGACGTGGCGGTCGTCTGGGACTGGCCGGCCTGGTGGGCGCTGGAGCTGGAATGGCGGCCCTCGGCCGACCTCGGCTACCGCGAGCGCCTCGAGGCGTACTACGGGCAGCTGTGGCGCGACCACCTGACGGTCGACTTCGTCCACCCGGAGGCCGAGCTCAGCGCGTACCCGCTGGTGGTGGTCCCGAGTCTGTACCTGACGACGCCGGCGGCCGCGGCGAACCTGCGCTCGTACGTGGACGCGGGCGGCAGCGTCGTCGTGTCGTACTTCTCGGGCATCGTGGACGCGGACGACGCGATCTACCCGGGCGGGCACCCGGGCGCGCTGCGCGACCTGCTCGGCCTGGAGGTCGACGAGTTCCTGCCGCTGCGCCAGGGCGACCGGGTGCGCCTGTCCGACGGGTCGACGGGCGACGTGTGGGCCGAGGACGTCCGGCTGGGCGGCGCCACCGCCGTGGCCACGTACGTCGACGGCCCGGCGGCCGGCGGCCCGGCCATCACCCACCACCGCTACGGCGCCGGCCACGCCTGGTACGTGTCGACCCGCACGCACGGCGACGACCTGCGCGGGATCCTACGGATCGCCTACGCCGGGGTGGGCCTCGTGCCGCCGGCCGGCATCCCCGACGACGTGGAGGTGGTGCGGCGCTCGGGTCCCGACGCGTCGTACATCGTGATCATCAACCACCGGGACGACGACGCGACCGTCGCCGCCACCGGCATGGAGCTGCTCACCGGCATGCCCTGCGCGGGCAGTGTGACCGTGCCGGCCGGCGCGGTACGGGTGGTCGCGACCCCCCGCTAGCGCACAGCGGACACACCGCGGGGCCGGCGCATCGCGCCGGCCCCGCGGGTCGTTCCGGATGGGTCAGGCGGTGCCGAGGACCGCCACCACGGGCAGCGCCCGCGAGTTGTAGTCGAACATCGCCTGGTTCTCCCACGCGTTGCCCGAGTTCGGGTTGGTCGGATCCCAACCGTTGCCGGCGACCGCCGTCCACGCCGGCTCCCAGTAGAAGACGCCGAGACCGCGGTTGTTGGGCACGTTGCGGACCACGTTGTAGACCGCCTTCAGCTCGTCGACCTGACCCTGCGCGCTGGCGGGGAAGCCGCCGGCCGACGCCAGGGACGAGTTGAAGATGTTCTCGTGCGCGTCCTTCTGCGCGGTCGTGAAGCCGTACGCGGTCTCGACCACGACGACGTCCTTGTTGTACCGGGTGGCCATGTCATTGAGGTTGGCCTGCAGGCCGGACAGCGACCCGTGCCAGTACGGGTAGTACGACGCGCCGATGACGTCGAACTGCACGCCCTGGCCGACGACCCCGTCGAACCACCAGCGGAACAGCGAGTTGTTGCCGCCCTCGGCGAGGTGCAGCATCACCCGGGTGCCGGTGTTCACTGCCTTGACCGCGTTGATGCCCGACTTGAGCAGCTGGCCGAGGTTGTAGAAGTTCTGCGAGGTGCCGTCGGGCAGCAGCATGCCCGCGTTGAGCTCGTTGCCGACCTGCACCATGTCGGCCGTGGTGCCCTGGTTCCTCAGCGCGTTGAGCACGTCGTACGTGTGGTTGTAGACGGCGTCGCGCAGCTGCGCGAACGAGTAGCCCGACCAGGCCGCGGGCTTGGTCTGGTGACCCGGGTCGGCCCACGAGTCGGAGTAGTGGAAGTCGACCAGCAGCTTCATGCCCGCCGCCTTGATCCGGCTGGCCATGGTGAGCACGCGGGCCTTGTTGTTGTAGCCGTCGGCCGGGTTCACCCAGACCTTGAGGCGGGCGTAGTTGGCGCCGCCGTTGCGCAGGATCGTGATGGCGTCGCCGCGGTTGCCGTTCGCGTCGTAGTACAGGGCGCCCTTGTCCTCGTTCTTCTTGAGGGCGGACAGGTCGACGCCGCGGATCGAGATCGTACTGCTGCCCCCGCCCGTGGAGCCGGACCGCGTGAACGTCACGTCGTCCACGTTGATCCAGTTGTTCGCGTTGGCCCGTGACCGGATGACCACCGTGCAGTTGCCGGCGGAGGTGACGTTGATGCTGCCCGAGATCTGCGTCCAACTGCTGGTCGAGGTGGGGATGTAGACCATCACCTCGGAGCTGCCGCAGTTGCGCAGCGAGATGTAGGAGGCCCCCTGCCCGCCGCTGGAGCGCGTCCAGGCGGTCATCGTGTAGGTGCCCGCCGTCAGCCCGGTCAGCGTCTGGGTGGTCTCGACGGTGTACGCGGCCGACGCCCAGTGCGCGAGGTGGTAGCCGCCGTTGCGGCCGCCGTACTCGGACTTGCTGGCCGCCACGGTGCCGGACTCCGACCAGCCGGTGGGCGTCTGGCTGGCCCCGTTGCTGTCGAAGCCGGGGTTGGTCAGGGTGCTGGCCGCGGTCGCCCACGGCGCGGCGACGAGGACCGTCGCGGCCGTGGCGAGCGCCGCACCCAGCGCGAGCAGCCGGCGCGGCACCCTGCGCCGGCGTGCCGTGGGTGGTGTGGGGGACGTGGTGGAGTCGGACATGGAGTCCTCCGGTGTCGGATCATGCAGGGAGCGCTCACAGCCATGGCACACCCGGTGCGTCTCGCCACCGCCGCAGCGGCCGACCGACGGGTGGCAACACATCGACATCGACCACTGTGAAGCGTCACAGTCGCACGGCGACCCGCCCGCTGTCAACCCAGCGGAAATCGTCTATGCGTCGGCCACGGCGCCCGCGACCGCCGGGACGGCCGGCGTCGCGCCCTCGCGCAGCAGCCGGGCGAACGCGTCGACCAGGTCGACCAGGTCGACCTGGTCCGGGTCGAGCAGCCACTGCAGCTGCAGACCGTCCATCACGGCCACGAGCAGCGCGGAGGCCTGCTCTGGAGTGAGCCCGGCAGCGAGGCGCTCCCCCAGCTCCTCGCGCAGGCCCGCCACGTGGTGCTCGCGCGCGACCCGGTACCGCGCGATGAAGTACTCCCGGGCGGGGTGCGCGTCGGTGACGCTCTCAGCGGACAGCACGGTGAAGGACTGGACCACGCCGGGCCGGGTGGCGTTGTACTCCATCAGGTGACGCATGCCGTCCAGGTGCGGCTCGTCGCTGCCCCCGTCGAAACGCTGGTAGTCCTCCGCGTCGCGGAGCTTGAGCACCTCGACCAGCAACGCCTGCTTGGTCGGGAAGTAGTGCAGGACGCCCTGCTGGGTCAGGCCGATCCGCTCGGCGACCACGGCCAGGGAGGTGCCCCGGTAGCCCCGCTCGGCGAACGTCTCCAGGGCCACCCGCAGGATCTCGTCGCGCCGGTTGTGCGCCCGACCGCCCCGCCGGTTGTCGACGTCGCCCATGTGGTTCCTCCATCCCGGGAGCCGCTAGCCTAGCGGTAATCCCCGCGACGGTGCGTCATCCGGCCTACCTCGCGATCAGTAGGCCGGTGCCGTGGTCCGGGATGTCGTCGCAGGTCGCGGTGCGATCAGCCGCCGCCGGGCGGCGGGCGGTCGCACCGGAACACGTCAGGCCGGCGGTTGGTCGCCCGGGTTCGTGTGCTCGGCGAGGAACCGCTCGAGCTCCGCGCCGAGCTCCTCGGCGGTGGGCAGCGGCCCCGCCGCCGCGAGCAGGTTGGCGCCGCCGTCGCGACCGAGCGTGAACGAGTCGTACTGCTGCTCGAGGGCCCGGACCAGGTTGGTGGCCTCGTCCGACTCGGCCACCTGGGCGTCGACCGAGCTACGGACCTCCTCCGCCGACTCGCGCAGCGCCTCGGTGGGCAGCAGCAGGCCGGTCGCCTTGGAGATGGACGCGAGCAGCTGTTCGGCGGCCGCCGGGTAGTCGCTCTGCGCCAGGTAGTGGGGCACGTGCGCCGCGAACCCGATCGCGTCGCGGCCCCGCTGGCCCAGCCGGTACTCCAACAGGTGGCCGACGCCGGCCGGCACCCGCACGCGCTGCAGCCAGGGCTCGTAGCCCGTGATGAGCTCGCGGCGGGTGGCGTGCGCGGTCACCCCGACCGGGCGGGTGTGCGGCACGCCCATGGGGATCGCGTTGAGCCCGACGGTCAGGCGGACGCCCAGGCGGTCGATGACGTCCATCGCCGAGGTCACGAACCGCTCCCAGGCGAAGTCGGGCTCCGGCCCGTCGAGCAGCAGGAACGGCGTCTCCTGCGCGTCGCGCAGCAGGTTGATCACGAGCCTGGGCTCCTCATAGGACGCCCAGTGGTCCTCGACGAAGTCCATGATCGGGCGGCGGGCCCGGTAGTCGAGCATCTGGTCGAGGTCGAAGGTCACGACCTCCTCGCCATTGAGCGTGTCGAGGAGGTGCTCGCGGACCAGCCGGCTGGCCGCGCCGGCGTCGACGAAGCCGGTCAGGGCCTGGATCAGGACGGGCTGCCCCATGTCGGGCAGGTCGGTGGCCAGTTCGTACAGCTCCCGCGGGTCGCCCAAAACCACGTACTCCTCGTCAGTGCGTCACGAAGGTCCTCGCTGAACCGTACCCCGCGCCGGGACCACCGACGTTGCGCCGGTGGCGAACACCTCATGCGACAAAAGGGCATAATCCAGACTGTGACGGATAGATCAGCCCCGGCGATGAGGACGGCGGACGGGCGCGGCGGCGCCACCGCCGTCCTCATCGCGACCTGCGTGTCCGCGCTCGTGGTGAACGCCAACACCTCGGCGGTGAGCATCCTGCTGCCCGCCATCAGCCGCGACGTCGGCTCCTCCGTGGCCCAGCTGCAGTGGGCCGTGACGGCGTACTCCCTGGTGGGCGCGGCGGTGATCGTCACCTCCGGGACCATGGGCGACATCTTCGGCCGCCGGCGGATCTTCCTGTACGGGCTGCTGCTGTTCATCGTCTCGTGCGTGTGGATCGGCCTGTCCGACTCCGGGTGGGCGGTCATCGCCGGCCGCGCCGTGCAGGGCGCCTCGGGCGCGACGATCCTCGCCTGCGGAATGAGCCTCATCTCCGTCGCCACGACCGGGGACGCGCAGGTGCGGGCGGTGTCCCTGTGGGGCGGGGCGTCGGCCGTCGGCGCCTCGGTCGGGCCGCTGCTCGGCGGCGCGCTGGTCGACATCGCCGGCTGGCAGGGGCTGTTCTGGGTGGACGCGGTCATCGCGGCCGCCTGCGTGCCCGTGACGCTGCGCGGGGTGGCCGAGTCGAGCGACCCGACCCGGCCGCGCGACATCGACGTGCTCGGCACCGTCCTCATCGCGGTCGTGCTCGTGCCGGTGATCCTCGCGCTGACGGAGGGCAGCTCGTGGGGCTGGCTGTCACTGGCGACGCTGGGTTGCTTCGCGCTCTCCGCGGGCGCGCTGGTCGCCTTCGTCGCGGTGGAGAAGCGCTCGGCGGCGCCGCTGCTGGACCTGGCCATGCTGCGCAACGGCCGGCTCGTCGGCGCGACCCTGGTGATCCTCATCGGCGCGGCCGCGATCAACGGCCTGATGTACATCCTGAGCATCTACCTGCAGGACCCGGCCACGCTGCACATGAGCCCGCTGACGGCGGCCGTGGCCACCCTGCCGGCCATGCTCGGCATGCTCGTCATCTCGCTGTTCGTGAGCGCGATCGCGGCGCGGTTGGGCACCCGGCAGACGATCGGCCTCGGGTTCGTCATCTCCACGGTCGGCTTCGGGGTGCTGGCCGGCACCCGACTCGACTGGGAATACGCCATGTTCGTGCTGCCGCTGGTGGCGATCGCGGTCGGCATGGGCCTGACCAACGGCCCGGCGTCCGCGATGGCGACCACCGTCGTGCCGGCAACCCAGGTGGGGGCCGCCTCGGGCGTGTCGAACATGGCCCGCTACGTGGGGTCGGCCGTCGCCGTGGCGGCCTGCGCCGCCGTCTACAGCGGTGTGGCCGCCAACGCCACGGCGGCGTGGGCGGCGGCGGGCGACGCCGTCGCCAAGGGCATGGCGCGGGCGTCGCTGCTGCTCACCATCATGTCGGCGGTCGGCATCCTGCTGTGCCTGCTCGCCCGCCGGCACCGCGTGGCGCACCCGGACTCCTCGCACGTGGCCCAGGCCGCCGCCGCCGTCGCGCACACCGTGCCCGCCCGGGCCGCCGACTGATATCGCATACCGATATCGCGCGCCGGGCGCGTTCGCCGCGCGGTCGCGACGCGACCGTGCCTAGGATCGGCACCATGACTGAGAAGCCGACCGTACAACTACCCGACGAGGCGCCCGACAACCTGGAGATCACCGATCTCGTCGAGGGCTCCGGCCAGGAGGCGACCGCGGGCCAGCAGGTGACCGTCCACTACGTCGGCGTGGGCCTGTCCACCGGCCGCGAGTTCGATGCCTCCTACAACCGGGGCGACCCCTTCTCGTTCCGGCTCGGCGCGGGTCAGGTCATCGCCGGCTGGGACCAGGGCGTGGCGGGCATGAAGGTCGGCGGCCGCCGGCAACTCACCATCCCGGCCCACCTCGGCTACGGCAACCGCGGCGCGGGCGGCGTGATCAAGCCCGGCGAGACGCTCGTCTTCGTCGTCGACCTGCTCGCCGTCAACTGACCCGCTAAACGCGAAACCGGCCCGCGGTGAACCACCGCGGGCCGGTCCCACGCAGGTCGGTGTGCCGGTCGCCTCTCGGCGAGTGGCGCGACGCGGCTCCAGCCGGACGGTATTCCGCGAAGGCAGTTTGGTGAGGCCCGGGGACACAGGACACACCGACAGCTGGTACAACGAGCGGACCCCGCGATCGCTTCCCGTCCCGGCTGTGGTGCCGGTCACGACCCCACCGGCGTGGTGACCTCCCGGCCCTCGACGCCGCACCCCAAGATGGAGTACCCATGAACGGCACGCGCGGCGGTCGGAGGATCATGCGTCGGAGGGTTCGCCACCCGGTGCGGCTCGTCCCGATCGCCTTTCTGGCCGTCATCGCGATCGGCACCGTGCTGCTGGCACTGCCTCCCGCCCGGGCCGGGGCGGGCGCCGCGCCGTTCGTGACCGCCCTGTTCACCGCGACCTCGTCGGTGTGCGTCACCGGCCTCACCGTGGTGGACACGGCGACCTACTGGTCGCCGTTCGGACAGGTCATGATCATGGTGCTCACGCAGGTGGGCGGCTTCGGCGTGATGGCGATGGCGACGCTGCTCAGCATCGCGGTGGGCCGCCGCCTCGGGCTGCGCGGGCGGCTGCTCGCCCGCGCCGAGAACCAGGCGCTGGACCTCAACAACCCGGGCCGGGTGCTCGCCCGGATCGCCATCGTCATGGCCGTCGCCGAGTCGCTGATCCTCGTCGTGGTCGCCGGCCGTCTCTGGCTCGGCTACGACTACGCCTTCGGCAGAGCGCTGTGGTACGGGCTGTTCCACGCGGTGTCCGCGTTCAACAACGCCGGCTTCGCGCTCTGGTCGGACAGCCTCACCCAGTTCGTCGGCGACGCCTGGATCTGCCTGCCCCTCACCCTCGGCGTCATCGCCGGCAGCCTCGGCTTCCCCGTCATGTTCGAACTGTGGTGGACGGGCCGCAAGCCGGCCCGGTGGTCCACGCACACCCGGCTCACCGTCGCCGGGTCCATCGTGCTGCTGGTCGTCGGGTTCGGCGTGATGCTCGCCTTCGAGTGGGGCAACCCGGACACGTTCGGCCCGCTCGGCGTCGCGGACAAGGTGCTGGCCGCGTTCACCCAGGGCGCCATGCCGCGCTCGGGGGGGCTCAACAGCGTCGACTACGGCGCCATGCTGCCGGCCACCATCGCGGTGACGATCGGGCTCATGTTCATCGGCGGCGGCTCGGCCGGCACCGGCGGCGGCATCAAGGTCACCACGTTCTTCCTCCTCGCGTACGTCATCAAGGCCGAGATCAAGGGCGAGCCCGACGTGGTGATCGGGCGCCGGCGCGTCGCCGAGACGACCCAGCGGCAGGCGATCAGCGTCGCGCTGGGCGGGGTGGCCCTGTGCGCGCTGGGCTGCCTCGCGCTGCTCACGACCTCGCCCTGGCTCACGCTGGAACGCGCGCTGTTCGAGTCGGTGTCGGCATTCGCCACGGTCGGCCTGTCGCTCGGCGTCACGGGCAACCTCGGCGCGCAGGCTCAGCTCGTACTCGTCGTATTGATGTTCTGTGGCCGGGTGGGTACGGTCACCGTCGCCTCGGCGCTCGCCCTCAACACCCGCCCCAGCCTGCACCGCTACCCGGAAGCGAGGCCGATCGTTGGCTGAGTTGGACAGATCTGACGCCGTCGTCGTCATCGGGCTGGGCCGCTTCGGCGGCGCGGTCGCGGAGTCGCTGGTCCGCCTCGGGCACCCGGTGCTCGGGATCGACTCGGACGAGCGGCTCGTGCAGTCGTTCGCGGACCGGCTCACCTATGTGGTCGCCGCCGACTCCACCGACGTCGAGGCGCTGCGGCAGCTCGGCGTCGGCGACATCGGCCGCGCCGTCGTCGGGATCGGTACGGACCTGGAGGCGAGCGTGCTGTCCGTGCTCGCGCTCACCGAGCTCAAGGTGACCGAGATCTGGGCGAAGGCGATCAGCCGCCGGCACGGCATGATCCTCGCGCGGATGGGCGCCAACCACGTGATCTACCCCGAGGCCAGCATGGGCGGCCGGGTCGCGCACCTCATCACGAGCAAGATGATCGACTTCATCGAGTTCGAGGACGGCTTCGCGATCGCCAAGGTCCGCGCGCCCGCCTCGGCGGTCGGCCGCACCCTCGCGGACGCGGCCCTCCGTACCCACTTCGGCGTCACCGTGGTCGGCACCAAGACACCCAGCGCGGACTTCGCGTACGCCCGGCCGGAGACCGTGGTGAGCGCCGGCGCGCTGCTCATCGTCGCCGGGCCGACCGACAAGGTGGAGCGCTTCGCGGCGAGCACCTGACGCCGGCCGGACAGGCGAAGGGCGGGCCCCGGAGGGCCCGCCCAACCTGCCGTTGCGGACAACTCAGCTGCCGAAGCTGCCGTCACCGTGGTCGCCACCGCCACCGCCACC